>DASYJV010000397.1:0-2170 GCA_035996105.1 Candidatus Limnocylindrales bacterium
GTCCCCCGATCGGCCTTGGGCGAGGCATACGACCGGTCGTCGGATCTCGGCATCGCGGTGGCCGAGGTGCTCCGGGCCGCCGGCCACGCGCCACCGCCCGAAGCGAGCCCGACGCTCCCCGAGGTCGCCGCCGCGTTCAGCGAGATCGAGCTGGCATCCGGCGCTGCCCGCAAGTCGGCCATCCTCCGCTCGCTGCTGGAACGCGCCGACCCGCTCACCGCCAAGTACATCGTCAAGGTGCTGGGTGGCGATCTGCGGATCGGCCTTCGCGAGGGTCTCGTGGAGGCCGCCATCGCCCGCGCCTTCGATCGTCCGCTCGACGAGGTCAAGTGGACCGGGATGCTCGTCGGCGATGTCGGGCGGCTGGCCGGTCTCGCCCGCGACGATGCCCTCGGCAGCGCGTCACTGGCTCTCTTCCATCCGCTCAAGTTCATGCTCGCATCGCCGGCCGAGGACGCGGACGAGATCATGACCAGGCTCGGGCCCGAGGTCTGGGTCGAGGACAAATACGATGGGATCCGGGCCCAGCTCCACAAGCGCGGCACCGAGGTCCGGCTCTACTCGCGCGATCTCCATGACATCAGCACCGGCTACCCGGAGATCGTCAGCGCGGCCTCGACCCTGCCTTGGAACGGGATCCTCGACGGCGAGATCCTCGCCTGGCGCGACGGGATCGTGCTGCCGTTCATCGCCCTCCAGGGCAGGCTCGGGCGCAAGGCGCCGTCAGCGGCCATCCAGGCCGAGGTGCCGGTGATCTACGTCGCGTTCGACGCGCTCGCGCTGGGGCCGGGGACGGAGGAGCCGGTCGAGCCGCTCCTGCGCGCTCCGCTCGCCGAACGTCGGGCCCGACTCGACGCGCTCGACCTGCCGCTGACCGACGATGGCGGCCGGTTCGCGCGGTCCTACCTGGTCGCGGCGTCGGATGCGGTGGGCCTCGAGGCCGCGTTCATCGACGCCCGTGCGCGCCGCAACGAGGGGCTGATGGTCAAGGACCCCAAAAGCCTCTACGCCCCGGGCCGTCGCGGTCTCGGCTGGCTCAAGATGAAGAAGGCGCTGGCCACCATCGATTGCGTCGTGGTCGGTGTCGAGGTCGGTCACGGCAAGCGCCACGGCGTGCTGAGCGACTACACCTTCGCGGTCCGCGATGTCGAGCACGACCGCCTCGTCAACATCGGCAAGGCGTACAGCGGGCTGACCGACGCGGAGATCGCCCAGATGACCCGCTGGTTCGAGGCGCACACGCTGTCACGCCATGGGCGCTATCACGTCGTCGAGCCGACCGTCGTCGTCGAGATCGCCTTCGACGTCATCGTCCGCTCGACGCGTCACGGATCGGGCTTCTCGCTGCGGTTCCCACGGATCGTGGCGCTTCGGCCGGACAAGACCGTCGACGAGATCGACACGGTCGAGACCGTGACCGCGTTGTACGAGGGCCTGCAACAGGGCGCGGAGCATCTCGTCACGGCGCGTTCGAAGCCGCGGCCGGAGCTGACGCCGGTCAAGCCCGTGGGCTGACGGTCAGCGGTCGACGGGCAGGTCGAGCCGGTTGCCCCATTCCGCCCAGCCGCCGTCGTAGACCGCGACATCCTCGTGGCCGAGGAGCATCAGGACGAAGGCAAGCTTGGCGGCCGCGATCCCGGAGCCGTCGTAGCAGACCATCCGGCGTCCCCGGGTGACATTCGCGCGGTGCAGCAGGTCGCGCAGCGCCAGGCCATCGCGCAGCCGCTGACGGCCCGGCTCGCTGGTCGCGCCGACCGGCACGTTGATGGCTCCCGGGATGTGCCCCAGCCGTTTCGTGTTGCCCTCGTAGCCGAGGTACTCGGCCGGCGCCCGGGCATCGAGCAGGGTGACGTCGGGCGACGCGAGCAGCCCACGCACATCGGCGGTGGTCAGCCGCGTCCGGTTCGGGCCACGGATCGCGAAGCCGCCGGACCACGGCGTCACCTTGGCGTTCGAGATCTCGCGACCCTCCGACGCCCAGTCGGGATAGCCGCCGTCGAGGATCCGGACCGACTCGAACCCGTAGGCGCGCAGGCTCCACCAGGCGCGCGCGGCGAAGAGGCTCTGGGTGTCGTCGTAGACCACCACCGTCGTGTCGTCGGTGATGCCGGCCCGGGCGGCCAGCGTCGCGATCCGATCCGGGCTGGTCAGCAGGATCGCCTCGCCGTTC
>DASYJV010000398.1:0-8831 GCA_035996105.1 Candidatus Limnocylindrales bacterium
GGGTCCTGCTCGTGCCGGCCACGATGCGGCTCATGGGTCGCTGGAACTGGTGGGCGCCCGGACCGCTCGGCGGGCTCGCCGACCGGCTCGGGTTCAGCCACGTGGAGGACGACGATGGCGCGGCCGATGGGCCGCCGAAGCCGGCCGCGGCGCCGGGGCTCGCCGGACCGTAGACCATCCGTCCGGTCACGCTATCGTTTCGGGCATGCGTCTCGTGCTTGGTGTCGCCGTCCGTCCGGAGACCGTCCAGCGTCTTCGGGCACTGTCGCCCGACCTCGAGATCAACGATGTCTCGGGGGACCCGGACTTCGATGTCGAGCGGCTGACCGGCCCGGACATCGAGATCCTGATCGGCGATCGCCCGCCGACGGACCTCGCCCAGGTCCCCTCGCTCCGCTGGCTCCAGACCGGATCCGCCGGGGTCGACCATCTCGCCGCCGACCCCCCGTGGCGCAAGGGCATCGTCGTGTCCAACGCCCGGGGTGTCTTCGCGATCCCGATGGCCGAGTACGTCAGCGGGATGCTGCTGCGCGTCAGCCAGCCCGCGACCTGGGCCGCCGACCAGGCCGCCCATCGATGGCCGACCGAGCCATCGCTCATCACGTTGCTCCGCGGCCGGACCGCCGTCCTGCTGGGTTACGGGTCGATCGGACGGGAGGTCGCGCGACAACTCTCGGCGCTCGGGATGCGGATCATCGCGGTCAAGCCTCGCCCCGACCTGCGCCGCGACACGGCGTATCGCGTCCCTGGCACGGGCGATCCCGACGGCTCGATCCCCGAACGGATCGTCGACGTGGCGCAGCTGACGACGACGGTCGCCGCCGCGGATGCGCTGATCCTTACCCTGCCATTGACCGAGGACTCGCGGGGGATCGTCTCCGCCGGCGTGCTCGCGGCGATGCCGCCATCGAGCTGGCTCCTCAACGTCTCGCGCGGCGCGATCGTCGATGAGCCCGCCCTGTTCGATGCCCTGCGTGGTGGCCGCCTCGCCGGAGCGGTCCTGGACGTCTTCAGCCAGGAGCCGCTCCCGGCCGACAGTCCGTGGTGGGATGCCCCGAACGTCATCGTCACGCCGCACAGCTCGGGGATGACACATCGGTTCTACGACGAGCTGCTTGTCGAAAACGTGCGGCGGTACCTTGCCGGTGAACCGCTCCTCAACCAGGTCGACCCGGAGCGCGGATACTAGCCGCGGAGGGACCCGCATGGACGATCGACAGGAACCCGTGACACGGCTGGGAGCCGACAGCGGTGGCCGACGGCCGGGCGACCCGGCGATGCACTTCTACCGCTGGGAATGGGGGCCGGATGAGGCCCGTCGTCCTGGCCTGCCCTGGATCGGGATCTTCCTGCTCGTGTTCGGCGGTCTGCTGCTGATCCAGCAAGTGAACCCGCAGTTCCGCTCGGCCGGCTCGCTCGTGGTCCTCGCCATCGGGATCGCCTTCCTGGTCAAGTGGGCGATCGACCGCGGGACGGGCTCGCTGTACGCCGGCGCGATCATCACCGCGCTCGCCATCCCGGGGTTGCTCAACGCCGCGGGCATCGAGGCGAACGGACTCAGCACGTTCAGCCTCGGTATCGCCTTCCTGTTCATCGCGGCCGTTCGGGCGGTCTCCGGGGGCGGAGTCGGCTGGCAGGTCTGGTTCGGCGGCTTGCTGGCCCTGGTCGGCGGCGCGAACATCGCGGGCGCATCGTTCGCGGGGCTGCTGCTCCCGATCATCCTCGTCGCGATCGGTCTCATCCTCATCCTGCGCGGCTCGCCGCCTCGGCGGTTTCGCTAGCCCAGCCTCGCGTCTGCGACGACGGCCACCTCGATCGACTCGGCCAGGACCTCGACGATGTTGTCGAGCTCGGCCTCGGTGACCACGAACGGCGGACCGAGCAGGATCGTGTCGCCGTCGATGCCGTTCGCGTTGCCCGTCCCCGAATAGACCAGGACGCCGCGGTCGCGGGCCGCCGCCACCACCGATTCCGCGATCCGCGCGGTTCGCGGGAACGGCTCGCGGCTCGCGCGATCCGCGACCAACTCGATGCCGACCATCAGCCCGCGGCCACGGATCTCGCCGACCGCCGGATGTGACCCGAAGGCCGTTGCGGCCAAGGCCAGCAGACGCTCACCTTTGGCCGCGCTCGCGTCGACGAGCGATTCGGTCTCCAGGATTCGCAGGACCTCGCGAGCCACGGCCGCGCCGACCGGAGCATGCGAGTACGTGAATCCGTGGACGAAGCCGGATCCGGGGGCCGTGACCGTGGCGTAGACCTCATCCGACGCCGCGGCGAACCCGAACGGCCAATAGCCAGACGATGCCCCCTTCGCGGCGGCGAGGATGTCCGGCCGGACGCCCCAATGATCGAGCGCGAACCAGCGACCGGTGCGCCCGAACCCGGTCATCACCTCGTCGGCGATGAGCAGGACGCCGTGGCGGCGACAGACCTCGGCGATGGCCGGCCAGTAGCCATCGGGCGGGACCGCCGCGGCCAGCGTGGCGCCAACGATCGGCTCCGCGACGAAGGCGGCGACCGTGCCCGGACCGGCCGCCTCGAACGTCCGGTCGAGCTCGGCGGCGAGATCCTCGGCCGTGCCGAGGGCGTTCGCTCCGGGCAGGCCGGCGCGATACGGATAGGCCGCGGACACGTGCCGGAAGCGCCCGAGCCAGCCCTCGTATGGCCGGCGGAGTGGCCGGCGGCCCGATAGGTCCAGCGCGCCGAGCGTGTTGCCGTGATAGCTCCCCCACCGCGCGACGACGATCCAGCGCTCCGTCTCACCCCGGGCGAGGTGATAGGCGCGCGCCAGCTTCAAGGCCGTCTCGATCGCCTCGGATCCACCCGAGACCGGGTAGATGGCCGGGTCGTCGAGTGGCAGATGGACCGCCACTTCGCGCGCGTAGGCTTCCAGCGGCTCGGTGGTGAAGGCGCTGCCGTGGGCGTACGCGAGACGCCCGGCCTGGTCGGCCATGGCCGCGGCGATCTCGCGTCGTCCATGACCGACGTTGACCACGATCGCGCCACCGGCGGCATCGAGATACGCGCGCCCGGTCGAGTCCCAGATCGTGGAGCCCTCGGCTCGCTCGGCGATCGGCGGGTCGGCCACGGAAGAGCGCCGGAAGACCCGGCCGGCGGTCATCGCATCCGAGGTCTCCGTCACGCGAAGGATTGTACGGTCGGGAGGCGGGCGGCAGAATGGCAGCCTCCCTGTCGTGAGTCGTGGGCCGGGACGCCACCGCTCGGAGGATCGACACGTGTCACAGGCGGAGTCGGAGGGGGGACCGGTCGCCACGATGGGCGCCGGTCTCACGTTCGATGACCCCGAGGCCTACATCCCGCGCGATCGGCGGCGAGCGCTCGCCACCGGGGCCGAGATGCCGGACCGCGTCCACGGGGCCGGTCTCTTCGCGGACATCTCGGGCTTCACGCCACTGACCGAGGCGCTCGCCGCGGAGCTCGGTCCGCACCGTGGCGCCGAGGAGCTCACCGCCGTCCTGGGCCGCGTCTTCCACGAGGTCATCGGCCAGCTGGACCGCTTCGGTGGCGACGTCATCTACTTCTCGGGCGATGCGATCACCGGCTGGATCGACGAGGACGACGGCAGGCGCGCGACCGCCGCCGCACTGGCGATGCAGGAAGCGATCGGCAGGGTCGGGACGGTCGTCACCCCGGGCGGGAGCACGTTCACGCTCGCGATGAAGGTCGCCATCGCGGTCGGCAAGGCCCGACGGTTCGTGGTGGGCGACCCCGAGATCCAGCTCATCGACGTGCTGGCCGGGCGGCTGGTGGACGATCTTGCCGCGTCGGAGCACCACGCCAGCAAGGGCGAGGTCGTGCTCGATCCGTCGGCCGTGGCCGCGCTGGGCTCACGCGTCGAGCTGTCCGAGCTGCGGGTGGACCCGGCGAACGGGCGCGGCTTCGGCGTCGTGCGCGCCCTGACGGTCGACGTGCCCGATGCGCCATCGCTGGAGCCCGAGACGCGGCTCCCCGACGATCTCGTCCGGCCGTGGCTGCTGCCCGCCGTGAATGACCGACTGCGAGCCGGTCGCGGCGAGTTCCTGGCCGAGCTGCGACCAGCGTTCCCGCTCTTCCTGCGGTTCGGCGGGATCGACTACGACGACGATGACGACGCGATCGTCAAGCTCGACGATCTGGTCCGGCGCGCGCAACGCATCGCGACCCGCTACGGCGGCAACGTGCTCCAGTTGACCCTCGGCGACAAGGGCGCCTATCTCTACGGGGTCTTCGGGGCGCCGCTCGCGCACGAGGACGACGCGGCCCGGGCGGCGGCGGCGGCCCTCGAACTGCGTGATCTGGAGGGCGTGACGGCCGCGACCGGGATCCAGATCGGGATCACCCACGGCCGGCTTCGGAGCGGCACCTATGGCCACGTCATGCGCCGGACGTTCGTCTGCCTGGGCGACGCGGTCAACCTCTCCGCCCGCCTGATGTCGGCGGCGCCTGCTGGCGGCATCTATGTGTCGGAGGCCGTCCAGCACGGCGCGGGCGACGCCTTCATCTGGGAATCGATCCCGGACCTGACGGTGAAGGGCAAGACCGCGCCCGTGGTGGTCTTCGCGCTGACCGGCTCACTGGCACGGATGTCGCGCCGGCAGACCCGCTACCAGCTGCCCCTTGTCGGGCGGCGATCCGAGCTGGACCGGTTGCAGGCCGGGCTCGCCGAAGCGCGGGCGGGACGCGGCCGGGTCGTCGCGATCTCGGCCGAGGCCGGGATGGGCAAGTCCCGGCTCGTCGCCGAGTTCGTGCGCACGATGCGGCGTCGGGGGCAGACGCTCGCGTTCGGCGAATGCCAGTCGTTCGGGGCGAACTCGTCGTACTTCGCCTGGCGCGAGATCTGGCGCCGGCTGCTGGGGATCGAGGATGGGGATGTCGAGGACGAGCAGCGCCAGGCACTCGAAGGCGCGTTGTCCGACATCGACCCCGCGCTCGTCGCACGAACCCCGCTTCTCGAAGCCGTCCTCGGGATCACGATCCCGGATACGGACGTGACCCGCTCGTTCGACGCGAAGCTTCGCAAGGCCTCGCTCGAGGACCTGCTGGCGACCTGCCTGCGAGCCCGGGCGACGAGACCGCTCGTCATCGTGATCGAGGACTGCCACTGGATCGACCAGCTCTCGCGCGATCTGCTGGAGACGCTGGTCCGGACCGCGGCGACCCTACCGGTCCTGTTCGTGTTGGCGTATCGACCCGCCGCCTCCGTCGGTGGCGGGTTGGGGCTGGAGCGGCTGCCGCAGTTCGCGGAGATCGTCCTGGGCGAGCTCGACGCGGCCGAGACGCGGCTGCTCATCCGCTCGAAGCTCGAGCAGCTGGCGGGAGCGTCGGGTGGCCGGGCGGCAGAAGCACCGGACGCGCTCGTCGACCTCATCACGACCCAGTCCCAGGGCAATCCGTTCTATGTCGAGGAACTGCTCATCTATCTCTCGAGCAAGGCGATCGATCCGAACGATGCCGGCGCCCTGCGCGCGCTCGAGATCCCCGAAAGCCTCGAGAGCCTCGTCCTGAGCCGGATCGATACCGTCGGTGAGGCGCCACGCCGCACGCTGAAGGTCGCCAGCGTCATCGGGCGGGTCTTCCATGCACCGACATTGCCTGGGGTCTACCCGGAGCTCGGAACGCCGGAGGCCGTCCTCGATCAGCTCGACAGCCTTCGAGCGGTCGAGCTCGTCACGCTCGACCAGGAGGCCGAGCAGGCCTACCTGTTCAAGCACGTGCTGACCCAGGAAGTCGCCTACGAGAGCCTCCCATTCGCGATACGGGCCCAGCTCCACGGGCGTGTCGGCGCCTACATCGAGGCGACGGCCGCCGACTCGATCGATCGCGAGCTCGACATCCTCGCCCATCACTACTGGCGGAGCGACAACGAGGCGAAGAAGGTCGAGTTCCTCGGCCGCGCGGGTGAGTCAGCCCAGGCGACGTACGCCAATGCAGCGGCGATCGACTACTACGAACGCCTCGTGCCGCTGCTGCCGGATGCCCAACGCGGCGCTGTCCTGCTCAAGCTCGGGAAGGTGCTCGAGCTCGTCGGTGACTGGTCGCGGGGAGAGGCGGTCGCCAGCGAGGCGCTGGCGCTGGCCATCGCCCTGGAGGACGGCGACGCGCAGGGATGGGCCAAGGCATCACTCGGCGAGATCGCCCGCAAGCAAGGGCAGTTCGACGAGGCCACGGCGCGCCTTGACGCTGCCGCCGATCTCTTCACGAGGGTCGGCGACGACGCGGGTCTTGGCAAGGTCTGGCACCTTGCGGGGACCGTCGCGGCGCAGCGAGGGGATCTTGTCCTCGCCCGTCGGCGGTACCAGGAGAGCCTGGCGATCCGCGAGCGCCTCGGTGACGGCGCCGGGATGGGCTCGCTGTACTCCAACCTGGCGATCGTCGCCGAGTACGGCGGCGATCTCCCGGAGACCCGGCGGATGGGGATGCGCGCGCTCGAGATCCGGACCGAGATCGGGGACCGCTGGGGGATCGGCGTGTCGCAGAGCAACCTCGGTGCGATCGCCGTCGCCGAGGGCAATCTCGAGGAAGCGCGCTCCAGGATCGAGGAGGCATTGCGCCTCCTCCGCGAGGTCGGCGACACGTGGATGGTCGCCAACGCGCAGAACAACCTGGGCAACGCGACGCGGGATCTCGGCGACCTCGAAGCGGCGCGCGCCAGCTACGCCGAGAGCCTTCGCTCCTTCGGCACCTATGACGACCGCTGGGCGCTGGCCATCCTGCTCGAGGACGTCGGGCTCCTGGCAGCCCGGAGCGGCGACCATCTCCGTGCCGTGGAGCTGATCGAGGCGGCGGCCGTCCTGCGTGTGGCGATCGGCGCCCCTCGGACGCCAACGCTCGAAGGCGATCTGCGCGACCGGCTCGCGCCCAGTCTCGAGGCCCTGGGCATCCTTGCCGTCGAGGAGGCGCGGGCTCGCGGACGCAGCCTCGATCTCGCGGCGGCGATCCAACTGGGTCTCGCGATCTGCGTCGTCCCGTCGTCCTAACGGTGCGACGGCGCACCAAGGTCTATCGGATCGAAAAAACTGATATTGCCTCGGGCCCATCCGGACGATACGCTACCGCCCCAGACTAGGCGTCACCATACGCACTGTCACCGAACTGACCGTCCCAGTTCGCCCCTTGTGCCCCGAGGTGGTAGGTGAAGATCCGTCGCGTTCCCTTGTCTGGTGGTCGACCGAAGCGTCGCGCGCAGCGGCCCTTGCGAAGCCTCCTTGATCCGCGCGTCCTCATCTGGCGTGCCGCGTTCGTGCTGCCCTTCGTCCTGATCGCCTTCGTGAGCTTCGGGCCGCTCGCGACTCGGGCGGCGGGCCAGGGGACACCGTGGATCACGACTGACACGGGATCGACCAGGGTCGACTTCGACGGCATGTTCGGCCCGGTCATCGCTGAATACGCAGATAACGGGCCCGACCACCTGAGCGGGACGTGGACGGTGGAGACCACCGCCGCCGAATCGGGCCAGGTCGTCCTGCCGTGGACGTATTCGGGATTCCATTCCAGCACGAGCGTGCGGGTGGGGCTCGAGGCATTCGTGAGCAGCCGCGCGACGCCGATCCCGCTGCTGGCCAACGGTCCGGCCAGTTGCACGGCCACCTGCGTGGCGCCCGCCGGGTCGTTCGCGTACTCCGGGACGGTGACGCTCACGGTCGCGGCTGGTGACCACTACGGGTTCACCATGACCGGCAGCCACGGAGCGGGCGAAGCGTCGCCGCTCCTTCAGGGTGTGTTGGTCGTGGGCGACATCGTCACGAACGGCGGGTTCGAGCAGAGTGGGACGCCGCATCCGACGGACCCGGATCGCGTGGCCCCTGGCTCCGACAGGCTGGTCGGCTGGACGGTCGATCCGGCGAGCTCGGGCAACACCGGCGAAGTGGATTGGAGCGGCGCCCGCTGGGCCGCGGCGACAGGGGACCGCTCGCTCGAACTGGACGGCGGGCCTTCGGCGGGGGCGATCCACCAGGTGCTGCAAACGGCCCCCGGGCGGGACTACCTCCTCAGCTTCGATTACTCAGCCAATCCGGGCCGCACCGCGGATCCATTGCCCGCCGAATGCGGCGTCCCGGAACCGAACCCCGGTGTCGCGGTGACGTGGGGCGGCACGCAGCTGGATTTCGTGGGGGTGGACCCGCCGGTGGCCCTGCGCTATACGGCGTCCAACACCGCCACCGACATGCATTGGTTGCACGCCGACGCGCAGGTCACGGCCTCGGGGGCGAGCACGGCGTTGCGATTCGCCTCGGTCGACTTTCCCAACCGCGGCTGCGGCATCGTGCTCGACAACATCTCCGTCGTCCCGGTCAGTACCGAGGGGCCCGACTTTACCTTGCAGGCCAGTCCCGCCACGGTCTCGATCGAACCAGGGGCGCAGGCCGATGTCACGATCACTGCAAACCGGATCAATAACGGAACGACTCTCTGGCTCTCCGCAAACGTTCCGTCGGAACCCGCCGGTCTGACAGCCATCCTGCCCCTCGACTACGCGGGCCGGACCCTCGTGACACCGGACCCGACCGCGTCGGTGGTGATGCAGATCGCTGCCGACACGACGATGCCGCCCGGCAGCTACACGGTGATGGTCCACGCCCAGGACGAAGGCCCCTCGGTGAGCCATGAGATCCCGCTTGTCGTCAACGTCGTTGGACCCGCCGGGAGCCCCACACCGGACCCGACGCCCACAGTGACTCCAGACCCGACACCGACGCCGACGCCGACGCCTAGCCCGACACCTAGCCCGACACCGACGCCTAGCCCGACACCGACGCCGACGCCGACCCCGGCATCCAACACGCTCGTGATCCCCGCGGGAGGGGCCGCAGATCACGTGATCCAGGTGG
>DASYJV010000399.1:0-9178 GCA_035996105.1 Candidatus Limnocylindrales bacterium
GATCCGCCGCTGTCCCAGCCGATAGGCCGGATCGGCCAGCGCGGCGAACCCTGCCGTCAGGGCGACGGCGAAGGCATCCGGATCGTTGATCGACTCGGCCAGCGAGGCGCCCAGTTCCTCGGCCCGGTCTCGGTGCAAGGCCACGAAGTCGAGGGCGCGCGCGGTCGCCTCGCTCGCCATCGGGCTCACAGCGGGCGCGATCGTCACGAGGGCCCCGCTTCCACTGCCCGGAACGCGTACCTGGCACGGAGGTCCTGCTTCCGAGCGCTGTCCGCCGCGAGGTAGACGCCGGTCGCTGTCGCCAATACCGACCCTGAGGCCGGGTCGACGATCTGGCCAGCGGTGTCGACGATCCGGCGTCGCGCGCGGGTGATCCACCCCTCCGCGCGGATCGGTACCCCGACCTCGACCGGGCGGCGGAACTCGACCGCCATCCGCGCGGTCACACCCCAGTTGTCCTCTCCGACGAGGGCCCAGGCCATGACCTCGTCGAGGATGGTGCACAGGATCCCGCCGTGGATGACGCTCTGCCAGCCTTCGAACCGGCGGTCCAGGCTGCTCTCGATCCACGCCCGCCCAGGCTCGACGTGGACGACGAGGCCGAGTCCTTCGGCGTTCAGGCTGCCGCATCCGAAACAGTTGTGAGCGGCGAACTCGAAGCGCCCGGTCGGCGTCTCGATCGCGGGGCGAGTCGCTTTCCTGATCGCGGGCATCTGCTGCCCGGGCTTCGTCCGGGTCACCTCAGACGTCAAGATTCTGGACCTTTCGAGCCTCGCTCTTGATGAAGTCCTTGCGCGGTCCGACCTTCTCGCCCATGAGCATGGTGAAGATGTCATCGGCCGCCGCGGCGTCCTCGCTGTCGACCCGCAGGAGCGTCCGCGTATCCGGGTTCATCGTCGTCTCCCAGAGCTGGTCGGCGTTCATCTCGCCGAGGCCCTTGAACCGCTGGACGGAGAGGTTCTTGACGTTGAACTCCTTGATGACGCGGTCGCGTTCCTTCTCCGACTGCGCGTATCGCGTGACCTTGCCCGTGCTGACCCGATAGAGGGGCGGCTGGGCGATATAGAGGTATCCCGACTCGATGACCTGCGGCATGTGCCGGTAGAAGAAGGTCAGGAGGAGGGTCCGGATGTGTGCGCCATCGACGTCGGCGTCGGTCATGATGATGACCCGGTGATATCGGAGCTTCGCGATGTCGAAGCTATCGCCGATCCCGGCGCCGAGGGCGATGATCAGCGGGCGGACGTTCTCGCTCGAGAGGATCCTGTCCAGCCGTGCCTTCTCGACGTTCAGCAGCTTCCCGCGGAGCGGGAGGATGGCCTGGTTCCTCCGGTCGCGCCCTTGCTTGGCGGAGCCACCCGCCGAGTCGCCCTCGACGAGGTACAGCTCGCTCCTAGCCGGATCGCGCTCCTGACAATCCGCCAGCTTGCCCGGCAGGGACATGCCGTCGAGCGCGCCCTTGCGGATGACGAGGTCGCGTGCCTTGCGGGCCGCCTCGCGTGCGCGGGCCGCGGTGAGACATTTCTCGATGATCCGCCGTCCGTCCGCGGGGTTCTCGTCAAGGTATTGGCCGAGGCTGTCCGCCACCGCGGTCTGGACCTGGCCCTTGACTTCGGCGTTGCCGAGCTTCGCCTTTGTCTGGCCTTCGAACTGCGGGTCAGTCAGCTTGACGCTGATCACGGCGGTCAGACCTTCGCGGACGTCGTCGCCCGAGAGATTGGCGTCGGCGTCTCGGAGCACTCCGGCTCGGCGAGCCCAATCGTTCAGCGAACTCGTGAGCGCGGCGCGGAACCCGGTGACATGGGTGCCGCCGTCGACCGTGTTGATGTTGTTGGCGAAGGCCAGCACGTTCTCGGTATAGGAGTCGTTGTACTGGAGGGCGACCTCGACCGCCGTGCCGCCCTCTCGCCGCTCGACATAGATCGGCCGACTGTGGAGGACCTCCTTGTTCCGGTTGAGGTGGCGGACGAACGACTGCAGACCGCCCTCGAAGTAGAACGACCGCTCGCGATCGATCCGTTCGTCGATCAAGGTGATCCAGACACGCTTGGTGAGGTAGGCCGACTCCCGCAGGCGCTGGCTGATCAGCTCGAATGAGTAGTCGGTGGTCTCGAACATCTCCGCGTCGGCGATGAAGCTCGTCCGGGTACCGCGTCGCGTTCCCTGGGGGCCGATCTTCTTGACGGGGCCCGTCGGCTTGCCACGGACGTATTCCTGCGCCCAGATCGAGTTGTCACGCGCCGATTCGACGCGCATCCATGAAGAGAGCGCGTTCACGACACTGACACCGACGCCGTGGAGGCCGCCCGAGACCTTGTACCCACCACCGCCGAACTTGCCACCAGCGTGGAGGACGGTGTGCACGACCTCGAGTGCGTCCTTGCCGGTCGAATGCTTGCCCACCGGAACGCCCCGGCCGTCGTCCTCGACAGTGACGACGCCATCGGCCTTGATGGTGACCTTGATCGTCGTCGCCTGGCCGGCCATCGCCTCGTCGATCGAGTTGTCAACGACCTCCCAGACCAGGTGATGCAGTCCCCGCGCGTCGGTCGAGCCGATGTACATCCCGGGCCGCTTTCGGACGGCCTCGAGGCCTTCGAGCACCTGGATGCTCGCCGCGGTGTAATCCGAGGCGGCCGCCTTTGTCCGCTTGGCTCGGCCGTTGGTGGCATTCGCTCCTCCCACGCTGCTCGTGGGTTTCGGGCGGATGGCTTCCTCGGTCACGCGGTCCCTCCGGTCAGGCGCTCGTAGAGGCGCCCCAGCTCTTCGTCGCTGTAGTACTCGATGACGATGCGGCCACCTCGCCGCGAGCGGGCCAAGCTCACCTTGGTGCCAAGCGCGCGTCGGAGGTCCTCCTCGACGCGCTGCAGGTCCGGGTCAGGGTTCCGCGCCGGCGCTCCGGCAGGCTCGGGCTTGGGCTCCCGGAGTCGCCGGACCAATTCCTCGGTCTGGCGGACCGACAGTTCCTGGCCGATCACCGAATCGAGGACACGAACCTGGATCTCGGTCGCGAGGCCACCGAGCGCCCGCCCGTGGCCCTCGGTCAATCGCCCGTCCGCGATGGCAGCCTGGACATCGGGCGCGAGATCCAGGAGCCGAAGGGTATTCGCGACGGTCGACCGCGCGCGCCCGACCCTCGTCGCGAGGTCATCCTGGCTGAACCCGAACTCTTCGATGAGCTGCCGATAGGCGAAGGCCGCTTCGAGCGGGTCGAGGTCTTCGCGCTGCAGATTTTCGACGAGCGCCAGCTCCAGCTGGGCGCGGTCGGCAAGTTGGCGGACGACCGCCGGGATGCGCTCCAGACCGGCCGCCTGTGCCGCACGCAGGCGGCGCTCGCCGGCGACCAGCTGATAGCCCTCGAGCGTCTCGGTGACGAGGATCGGCTGCAGGACGCCATGCTCCACGATGCTGGCGGTGAGCGTCGCGAGGCTGTCCGCATCGAACCGCTTGCGTGGCTGATGCGGATTGGGTCGGATCCGCGCGATCGCGATCTCGGTCGTTCCCGGTTGTCCTGCACTGCGCTGCGGGATCAGGGACGCCAGGCCACGCCCGAGTCCCTGGGAGCGTTCGGGCCGCACGGTCATGACACCACCATGGCTTCCTGGGTTTCCGGGGGATGTCCCGGATCGCGTCCATCTCGCGCTCGGAGCTCGACGGCCAACGCCGCATATGCCATGGCGCCAGTCGATTCCGGCGAGTAATGGGAGATCGGCTGCCCGTGGCTCGGTGCCTCGGAAAGCCGGACGTTCCGTGGGATGACCGTGTTGAACACGCGGCCGGCGAGATAGCGCCGCACCTCCGAAGCGACGTCGGCGGAGAGTTTGGTCCGGGCGTCATACATCGTGAGGACGACACCCTTGACCGCCAACGCGGGGTTCAAGTGATCGCGCACGAGATCCAAGGTCGCCAACAGTTGAGAAAGACCCTCCAAGGCGTAGTACTCGCATTGCAGCGGGATGAGGACAGAATCGGCGGCGGTCAAGGCATTCACGGTCAACAATCCCAGCGAGGGCGGGCAATCGACCAGGATGTAGTCATAGTCAGCCGCGATCTCGCCGATCAGTCGGGCAAGTCGTCGTTCACGCCCCTCGAGAGGAGCGAGCTCGACCTCCGCACCGGCCAGCGCGATCGCTGACGGCACGACATCGAGGCCGGGGACCGGACCGGGGATCGTCAACTCCCGAATCTGGGCCCCGTCGATGACGGCGTCGTAGATCGATCGCTCGATCGAGAGTCGGTCAAGACCCAGCCCACTCGTCGCGTTGCCCTGGGGATCCAGATCGACGATCAGGACTCGCTCCCCGGCGAGAGCGAGGTAGCTCCCGAGATTCACGACCGTCGTGGTCTTGCCGACGCCGCCCTTCTGATTCGCGCAGGCGATCGTTTGGCCCACTCAGCGCCCTGCTCGGATTGGTCTCACGGTGTCCAATTCTACCATCGCTGGCCCATCCACCTCGTTCACGCCCGGGTGAAGGAGTGTCGTCGGTCGCGCTTCACTACGACGTATTTCGCCCTCGCGGGGACCGAGCCAAGCCGATGCCAGCGCGGAGGACGGTCTGACCAATCCTAGGTTTCATGTGAAACACCACTGAGCCTTCCGCGGCATGTTGCACGTGAAACAGCAGGCCGGTCGAGCACGATTCCCCGCCCGTTTCAGGACCAACGTACGGTCACGGTCCGTTGCCCGCAGGCAGCGTCCGTGGGATACTTCCCAACGAGGTCGCCGCCGTTCGACCCCACCTCGAGGACCGTGCTGGCGGGCGCGACCTTAGGCGCTACCCGAGGACCGACTCGCTCGATGACCCTGCTCCTCGCCGCGGTCGGTGCGACGGTGATGGCCTTGCTGGAACTGACAGTGGGGCCGTACCTGCGGTTCGGAACAGCCCAACCGCATCTGGTGCTGGTCGTCGGGATCGTCGTCACGGTGGGGATCGGTCTCGAGGCGGGTCTGGTGTGGGCGTTTCTAGGGGGCCTGGTCGTCGATGTACTCGCGCAGCGGCCGCTCGGATCGACGTCGTTCGCGCTCCTGCTCTGCATCGGCGCTACGGCCGGTCTCGGTCGCTTCCTCGTACGGCTTCGCCCGATCGTCCCGATCCTGGCCACCGTCCTGTTGAGTCTCGCCTATTCGATGATCCTGCTGGCGGCGTACAACGCGCTCCGGAGCCCGATCCCCGTCCCCGATCCGCTGACGGCTCTTCTCCCGGGTCTCGGATACGACGCGCTCGTGGCGGCACTCCTCGGGCCGCTCGTCATCTCGATCCATGACCGCCGCGTCGAGTCCGAACGGCTGGACTGGTGAGCGTCTACCTCGACGATCGCCCCAAGCCTGTTCGAAGCCTGTCCCGGTTCCTCACATTTGCCCTGATCGTGGTGATCGCGCTCAGCGGCATGACCGCGCGCCTTTTCTACCTCCAGGTGGTCGACGGTGGCAGGCTGGCGACCCTCGCGACGCACAACCGAACCGTGCTCGAAGCGCTCCCGGCGCCGCGCGGCGTGATTTACGACCGGAACGGCCGAGCACTGGTAACGAACGTTCCGACATTCGTGGTGAAGCTCCGCCCCTCTGACTTGCCACTCGACCAACGGCAAGGCGTGGTCGATCGCCTTGCGGCCCTGCTGGGGCTGCCCGCGGCGGATATCAATGCGACGATCGATGGCAATCCAGGTTCTGCCTTCGACCTCGTCAGGATCGCGACGGATGTCACCGAGAGCACCGCTCGCTTGATCGCCGAAGCTGGCGCGGACCTGCCAGGCGTCGCGGTCGCCGTCGAAGCAAGGCGCGAGTACACCGACGGTCCGTTGACGTCGCAGCTCCTCGGCTACACCGGCCCGGTCTCTGGCGACCAATACCTCAGCCTCAAGGCCAGCGGATATCTGCCGGACGATCTGATCGGCAAGGTCGGCATCGAAGCGCAATACGAGGCGCAGCTGCGCGGCGTCTACGGGAGCCAGAGCGTCGAGCAGGATCCCTCGGGTCGCAAGACCCAGGTATTGCAAACCATCACCCAGGCCCAGCCGGGCGACTCGTTGACCTTGACCATCGACACGAAGGAACAGCAGCGCGCGCAGACCGCGCTTCAGTGGGCGATGAAGACGGTCGGGATCAAGCGCGGCGTCGTGATCGTCATGAACCCACAGACCTCCGAGATCCTCGCCATGGTCAGCCTGCCCTCCTACGACAACAACCAGTTCGCACGCGGGATCAGCAACGCCGACTACGCAAAGCTCCTCAACGATCCGGACAAGCCACTGCTCAACCACGCCACGCAGGCGCATTACCCGCCGGGTTCGACCTACAAGCTCGTCGCCGGGACGGGCGCGCTCGCCGACAAGAAGATCACGGCCACCACCAAGGTCGCGACGCGCGGATTCCTGACACTCGGCTCGACCCGCTTCTACGACTGGAACCATCGCGGCTTCGGGGCATGCAACATCTATTGCGGGTTCGGGCATTCGAGCGACACGTTCTTCTTCCAGATGGCCGGCAAGCTAGGGATCGATCGGCTGGGCTACTGGGCCGCGCAGTATGGCTTCGGCCAGAAGACCGGGATCGACCTCCCCGGTGAGGTTCCTGGCATCGTCCCCACGAACCAATGGAAGCAGGACGCGCTCGGTTCCAAGATCTTTCCCGGTGAGACGTACCAGGCTGGCATCGGCCAGGGCTACGACGTCGTCACGCCGATCCAGCTCATCAACGCGTATGCGGCCCTGGCGAACGGTGGCACGCTCCACCAGCCGCAGATCGTCCGGGATATCGTCGGGCCGGATGGCACCGTGGTGCGGCCCTTCAGCCCGAAGATCGTCCACAAGCTGAATGTGCCGGCGAGCGTCCTCAGGACGATGCGGAATGCGGCGAGGAGCACCGTGACGCTGCGCCACACCTACAACCTCGTCGATCTCCCGATCAAGGTGGCCGGAAAATCCGGAACCGCGGAATTCGGGTTGAAGGACAGCAAGGGCCGCCTCCCGTTCAGTTCATGGTTCGTCGGGTTCGTTCCGAAGGACGCGCGACACGGGTCCTTCAACGGGACCGATTCTCAGCTCATGGTGCTCGCCTTCGCCTACGACTCCCGCACGATCGGCAACGTGGCCACCGAGATCGTGAAGTACTACCTCCAGCTGCATTTCGGGATCAAGAAGGATTACCGGCTCCCGAACCTGCTCAAGCGCGGCAATTTCTACCAGAGCAATTGATGGGCATCATGCGAGCCGAACCTGCGCGCATCTCAGACTGGGCGGCCAAGTCCGTCGGTGCGGCGTGGCGAGCCTTCGATCTCCAACTGACGACCTATGCGGGTCTGCTCATCGCGATCGGCCTGGTCATGGCCTACACCAACAGCGTCGAAGGCGGGTCCGTCCCGCTCGAGGCCGGGACCGTCTTCAGCCGAGGCCTCATGTGGGCGGCCATCGCGGTGGTGGTGTTCATCCTGGCCACGGCCTTTGACTACCGCTGGCTGCGCACGTTGTCGTGGCCGATCTATGGTCTGCAGCTTGGGCTGCTGGTGCTGACCCTCGCGATCGGCAGCGGCGTGGGGAGCTCCGCGCGCTGGGTCACCCTGGGGCCCTTGACGTTCCAGTTCAGCGAGATCGCCAAGATCCTGATGATCATCGTCCTGGCCGCGTACCTCGCCAAACGACAGGGCCGCCTTGACTCATTGCTGACGCTCGTCGGTGCCGTCGTGCTCGTCGTCCCTCCATTGGCCCTGGTCATGCTCCAGCCCGACCTCGGGACCTCGCTCGTCTTCGCCGGGATCCTCGCCGGCATGCTCTGGATGTCAGGTGCCAGACTTCGCTGGCTCGCGACGATCGCGGCCGGCGTCATCGCGCTGGTCCCCATCGCGTGGACGTACCTGCTGCGCGACTATCAGCGGGCCCGCGTCGAGCAGTTCTTCAGTGCCGCCCCCGACGTCCAGGGCGCCGGGTTCCAGCTCCACCAGGCGCAGATCGCCGTGGGGGCCGGGGGGCTGATCGGCAAGGGCCTGACGAACGGCACGCAGACCCAGGGCCAGCTGCTCCCCGTCCAGGCCACCGACTTCGTGTTCGCGACGCTCGCCGAGGAGCTCGGCTTCATCGGCGGCGTGGTCATGTTCGTGCTGTTCCTGCTGCTGCTGTGGCGCGTCTTGACCGCCGGCTGGCGTTCGCGCGACGCATTCGGGACCCTGTTCGCGGCGGGGATCGCGTCCATGATCCTGTTCCAGCTGATCGTGAACGTCGGGATGGTCCTCGGGATCATGCCGATCACGGGGATCCCCTTGCCATTCGTCACGCACGGCGGCGCCTCGCTCGTGAGCATGGCGGCGGGTCTGGGCATCCTCCAGAGCATCAACGTCAGGCAGACCCGCGCCGCCTGGTAGGCGACTAGCGCCGGCGGTAGAGGCCCCGGCGATCGGAGGAATCGGCAGACGCCGATTTGCGCCGTCCGCTGGCGCGAAGCAGCTCGTCGAGCTCCTGGCGATAGTTGCGCCCGATGGGCGCCCGATCGAGCCACTCCAGGTATTCGATGTCGCGGCGGCCGACCTCTCCGAGCGACCAACCGGCATAGCGCCCGAAATTCAGCACGGTCCCTGACGGATCGCCAGGTGGCGGACCGGCAGCCCCGAACCCCTGTGCCCTGCGCATCGACTCGTCGAAGCCTCCGCCCTGCGTCGACCGGCCGGAGGTCCAGTCTCGCGAGACCGTCTCGGCGGGCGGCGGCTGGTGCTGCTCGGACGTCAGTGGCCGACCCTGCGGCGGGACGGGCGGGCGCGGATGGCCCGGTTGCGTGGCCGCGGGCTCAGGCGCTGTAGGCGGTGGCTCCGACTTGGCGGGCGCCGGCCCCTGCGCCTCCGATCTCCGCCTGCGGTCGAACGCCCGGCGCGACGCCGGGTCGCCGATCGTCTCCCATGCCGCGTTGATGGCGGCCATCCGGGCGGCCGAGTCCGGGCTCGTGGCCAGGTCCGGGTGGTATTTGCGCGCGAGTCGTCGGTACGCTGCCTGGATGACCTCATCCTCGGCTTCGGGGTCGACCTGCAGGACCTTGTACGGGTCGTGGGGGTCAGCCATCGGTCGCCCGGCTAGCCAGCGGGTTCGCGGGACCTCCTTCGGTCGGCAGCGCGGCCTCGTCCATGCTGCCGCAGACTACCAGACGTGCAACGCACTCCCGACAGCGCGTCGAAGCCCTCCGGCGCCGCACCGAGCG
>DASYJV010000400.1:0-4602 GCA_035996105.1 Candidatus Limnocylindrales bacterium
GGCCGACCCGTCAGGCGGCTGCCGACTCCGTGCCTTCGGCGACGGGCTTGGGTCGGAACGCGCCGTACAGGGCTGCCCCGCCGAGTCCGCCGACCGCGGTCAGGACCAGGACCGTCCCGGCGCTCCCGGCTTGCTCCCGCCAGTACAGCCCGCCGAAGGAGGCCGCGTCCGTGACGCCGGCACCGATGAGATCGGGGCCGCGGCCCGCCTTGAGGTACCGCTGGTAGACGCAGTCCGCGCCGGTATCGCAGGAGGGCGGGAGCCTGGCCCCCGTCTTGTCGATGCGATTGAAGTCCGGGTAGCCCGAGTCGGCGAAGAAGAAGATCCCCTTGACCAGCAGCAGCAGCGCTGCCACGGTCAGCCCGGTCGCCACGCCCGCGAACAGGCCGTTGACCAGGATCCGGCCCCATGGTCCCGCGCGGCGGTCCGAGCGCTGATCGGCGTAATACCCGATGAGCAGCCCGCTCGGCAGGGCGAGGAACCAGATGAACCACTCGATCGGGATGATCAGCGTGAAGCTGACCACGATCGTGACCGCCATCCCGATCCCGACATAGGCGGCCGTGATCGCCCCGCGATCGACGAAGCGCCTCACGAGTGAGTCTCGACCCTCGACGCGGACGCCCCCCGACCCGCCGACCGTGCGCCGGCGAGGGCACTCCGGCCCGGATATCGGGCGCTGTCTCCGAGCTCGCCCTCGATCCGAAGCAGCCGGTTGTACTTGGCGACTCGCTCGGAGCGCGACGGTGCGCCGCCCTTGATCTGGCCGGTCCCCATGGCCACCACCAGATCCGCGATCGTCGTGTCCTCGGTCTCACCAGAGCGGTGCGAGACGACCGCCGTCCAGCCGGCGCCGCGAGCCAGGGCGATGGCCTCGATGGTCTCGGTCAGCGTGCCGATCTGGTTGAGCTTGATGAGCACCGAGTTCGCCGACGCCTCCTCGATCGCCCGGGCGATCCGCGAGGTATTCGTGACGAGCAGGTCATCGCCGACGAGCTGGATCGTCCGTCCGAGTCGCTCGGTCAGGTTGCGCCAGCCCTCCCAGTCGTCTTCGGCCAGGCCGTCCTCGAGCGAGACGATCGGATATCGTGCCGCCCAGTCCGCCCACAGGTCGATGAGCTCGCCCGAGTCGAGCGTCCGTCCCTCGCGCGCCAGGACGTAGCGCGTCGGGGCGCCATCGGTCCCCGAGCCGGGTTCGACCAGCTCGGTCGCGGCCGGGTCCAGCGCGATCGCGACGTCCTCGCCGGGGCGATATCCCGCGCGCTCGATGGCCCGCAGGATGATCTCGACGGCAGCCTCGTTGGACCCGAGCGACGGGGCGAACCCGCCTTCATCGCCCTGGCCCGTCGAATGCCCCTCATCGTGGAGGATCGTGCGCAGGGCCGAGAAGATCTCGGAGCCGGCCCGGAGGGCGTCGGCATAGGTATCGACCCCGACGGGCATGACCATGAACTCCTGGAAGTCGGTGGAGTCGTGGGCGTGCTTGCCGCCGTTGAGGATGTTGAACATCGGGACCGGCAGCGTCACGGATCCGACGCCGCCGAGGTAGCGGTAGAGCGGGAGGTCGTACGAGGCCGCGGCCGCATGGGCGCAGGCGAGCGAGACGCCGAGGATCGCGTTGGCACCGAGCTTCGCCTTGTTCGGCGTGCCATCGAGCTCGCACAGCAGCGCGTCGATCCCGGCCTGGTCCGAAGCGTCGAGGTCGTAGAGGGCCGGCGCGATCGTGTCGGTGATGTTGGCGACGGCACGGAGCACGCCCTTGCCGCCATACCGATCCTTGTCGCCGTCGCGCAGCTCGACCGCTTCATGGGCACCGGTCGAGGCGCCGGACGGGACCGCCGCCCGGCCCACGGCGCCGTCGGCCAGGATGACGTCGACCTCGACGGTCGGATTGCCCCGGGAATCGAGGATCTCGCGCGCGTCGATGACCTCGATCGTCGTGCTCATGCGCGGGCCTTCGCCTTGGCGCCCGCCTTGGCCTCCGCCGGGCGATCCTGGAGGACGGTCACGCCGGGCAGCTCGCGACCCTCGAGGAATTCGAGCGAGGCGCCGCCACCGGTCGAGATGTGGGTCATCCGGTCGGCGAGCCCCTGCTGGGTGACCGCCGCCACGGAATCACCGCCACCCACGATCACCGTGGCGCCCGTGTCGGCGCGTTCGGCGAGCATCCGGGCGACGGCCTTCGTGCCATGGGCGAAGGACGGGATCTCGAAGACCCCGAGCGGGCCGTTCCAGAACACGGTCTGGACGTCGGAGAGTGCCTCGACCATCAGGTCCTGACTGGCCTTGCCGAGGTCGACGATATGCCACGAAGCCGGGATCTTCTCGGCCTGGAGCGTCTTGTACTCCGTCCCGCGGGTGACCTCCTTGGCCACGATGACGTCGACCGGCAGGACGACCCGCACGTCGTTCTCGGCGGCCTTGGCGAGGATCCGGCGCGCGTCCTCGACGCGATCGGGCTCGGCCAGGCTCTTGCCGATCGCCTTGCCCTGCGCCAGCAGGAACGTGTTGGCCATGCCGCCACCGAGGACGAGCATGTCGACCTTCGACAGCAGGTGGTCGATGACGCCGATCTTGTCGGAGACCTTGGCGCCACCGAGGATGGCCGCGAAGGGGCGCTCGGGGTTCTCGAGGAGCTTCGAGAGCATCTCGATCTCGCGTTCCATGAGCAGTCCGGCGTAGGCCGGCAGCAGCTTCGGGACCCCGACGGTCGAGGCGTGCGCGCGGTGGGCCGTCCCGAATGCGTCGTTGACGTAGATGTCGGCGTACGAGGCGAGCGACGCGGCAAAGGCCGGGTCGTTGCGCTCCTCCTCACCATGGAAGCGAAGGTTCTCGAGCATGAGCACCTCGCCTGGGCGGAGGCGCTTCACCGCATCCTCGGTCCCGAGCCCGAGCGCGTCGCCGGTGACCGGGACGTTGCGGCGCAGCAGCTGGGTCAGCCGTTCGCCGACCGGTCGCAGACGAAGACCGTCCTGGACCTTGCCGTCGGGGCGACCGAGGTGGCTCGCCAGGATGACCGACGCGCCGCCCTGGAGGAGGGCGACGATGGTCGGGATGGCGGCCCGGATGCGCGAGTCGTCGGTGACCCGGCCATCGGCCAGCGGGACGTTGAAGTCGACCCTGACGAAGACGCGTTTGCCCGCGACATCCGCGTCCCGGATCGTGAGCTTGTCCATCGGATCAGGCGGCGACGGGGAGGCGCGCCGCCACGAATGCGATGAGGTCGGCCACCCGGCAGCTGTAGCCCCACTCGTTGTCGTACCAGGAGATGACCTTGACCATGGTCCCGCCGAGGACCATCGTCGAGTCGGCATCGATGATCGAGCTCCGGCTGTCGCCCTTGAAGTCCATCGAGACGAGGGGTTCGTCAGAGACGCCGAGGATGCCCTTGAGCGGGCCAGCAGCCGCGGCCCGGAACGCGTCGTTGAGCTCCTCGACCGAGGTCGGGCGGCTGACGTCCGCGGTGAAGTCGACGACGCTGACCGTCGGGGTCGGGACGCGGAGGCTGAAGCCGTCGAACTTGCCCTTGAGATCGGGGATGACGAGCGCGAGCGCCTTGGCCGCGCCGGTGGTCGTCGGGATGATGTTCTGGCCGGCGCTCCGGGCGCGACGCGGATCGCTGTGGGCGACGTCGAGGATGCGCTGATCGTTGGTGTAGCTGTGGATCGTGTTCATCAGCCCACGCTCGATTGTCAGCAGGTCGTGCACGACCTTGGCCGCCGGCGCCAGGCAGTTCGTCGTGCAGCTGGCATTGCTGATGATGTCGTGGCTGGTCGGATCGTAGCGATCCTCGTTCACGCCGAGGACGATGGTGATGTCCTCGTTCTTGGCCGGCGCGCTGATGATGACCTTCCGGGCGCCCGCGTCGATGTGGGCCCTGGCTTTCGTGGCGTCCGTGAAGATGCCGGTGCTCTCGAGCACGATGTCGACGCCCAGGTCGCCCCACGGCAACGCGGCCGGGTCCCGTTCGGCCAGGATCCTGATCTCGCGGCCGTCGATGATGATCGACGAATCACCGGCCCGGACGTCACCGGGGTAGGCGCCGTAGGTCGAATCGTGCTTGAACAGGAGGGCGTTCATCTCCGGCGCGACCAGGTCGTTGACGGCGACGACCTCGACGTCGGGCGCGCGCTCGATGAGCGCCTTCAATGACTGCCGACCGATCCGGCCGAAGCCGTTGATGCCGACGCGGGTGGCCATGATGGGGACCTCCTGGGATGGATGCGCAGATCGGACCGGGCACCGGAAGGTTCGGCCGCCGATCCGCGCGGTGCGCCCGAGCCATCGTACCAAAGGGCCGCCCTGTGACCGGGTGAAGGAGGCAGCCGCCGCATCGCCCCGGACATGGAAGGACCCCCGCCACCGGCAGGGGTCCAGATCGGTCGGCTCAGTCGAGCCTCAGCCGGCCCCGATGCGGAAGACCTTCCCGCCGCAGATCGGGCACGTGCCCTGGATCGCCGGCTTGCCGTTCTTCATGGTGATCTTCTGGGCGTTCTGGACTTCGACCTTCTTCTTGTCCTTGACGCAATAGGCTTCGGCCATCGGGCTTCTCCTCCTCGTGCTCGGCCCCGTCGCGAGATCGCTTGTCCCGCATCCGTGGCT
>DASYJV010000401.1:0-5868 GCA_035996105.1 Candidatus Limnocylindrales bacterium
GCCGCTCGTGCTTCGTCATCTCGTTCCCTGGCCATCTCTCCGTCGATCGACCGGTCCAACCGGTTCGGGTCGTAGAGGGATCCTCGGTCTAAGTTGACTGCCGGCACATCGAACGTTATTCGTATCCGGTGACTTCTACCTCCCTTATTTCTCGGCCCGATCGGCCCTGCGCGGCCTTACGGCGAATCGGTATAGAGTCAGGTCATGCCTCGACGCCGCTATCTGTTCGACCCGCCCGAGCGTTTCGTCGCGGGCACCATCGGCCAGCCCGGCGAGCGGACCTTCTTCCTCCAGGCGCGCGAGGGGTCGCGGGTGGTCAGCATCGTGCTGGAGAAGGTCCAGGTCGCGGTCCTCGCCGACCGCCTGGGCGAGCTCCTCGCCGAGCTGGAGCGACGGGGCGTCGCCGCGGCCGAGGCCGCCGCCCTGGCGCCGCTCTCGGGCGACGACGCCGGTCCCCTCGACGAGCCCATCAACGAGGCGTTCCGGGCCGGTTCGCTGACGCTTGGCTGGGACGGCGACGACGAGCGCATCCTCGTCGAGGCCCGCGCCCAGTCGGAAGATGGCGAGGAGATCGATGCCGACGAGGACGACGACGAGGACGAGGACGGGCCCGACCTGCTGCGGGTTCGGATGACCGCCGACGCCGCCCGGTCATTCGTGGCACGGGCCGCCCGGATCGTGGCGTCCGGCCGCCCGCCCTGCCCGTTGTGCGGGGCGCCGCTCGACCCGCAGGGCCACATCTGCCCGCGTCGCAACGGCCACTACGTCAACTAGCCCGGTCGCGCCATCGTGATCGACCGCGGCACGACCCTCGAGGCGCTGCGCGAGGGTGACATCGAGATCGTCGGCCGGATCGTCGGGTCATCGAACAACGCGATGCTCGTCACGGTCACCCAGGTCTGTCCCGATCCCGGGCCGCCGGTCGTCATCGACGCCATCTACAAGCCGACCCTCGGCGAGCGTCCGCTCGACGACTTTCCCGATGGGACGCTGGCTCGTCGCGAAGTGGCCGCCTGGCACGTTTCGGAGGCCAGCGGCTGGGACATCGTGCCGCCCACCATCCTGCGCGATGGACCGTTCGGCGAGGGGATGGTGCAGGCGTTCGTGGAGACGGATCCGGATGTCGACGTCGTGGCACTGGTCGTCGAGGGCGACCCGCGGCTGCGGCGGATGGCGGTCCTCGATGCCGTGCTGAACAACACGGACCGGAAGGGCGGGCACATCCTGCCGGTCGATGGCGGCCGGCATTGCTATGGCGTCGACCACGGCGTGACCTTCTCGCCGGTGCCCAAGCTCCGGACCGTCCTCTGGGGCTGGCGCGGCGAGCCGCTCGAGCCCGACGAGCTCGAGGGACTCGAGCGCATCAGCACCGCGCTCGAGGGGGAGCTGGGAGCAGCGCTGGTCGGGCTCCTGTCCCGGGCCGAGGTGCGGGCGACCGGGCGTCGGACCGAGGCGTTGCTGGCGGCAGGGCGCTTCCCGTTCCCGTCGCCGGATTGGCCGGCCGTGCCGTGGCCGCCGTTCTGAGGGCGAGCGCCTCCCGGTCACCCGGACGAGCGAACGCCCCCGGCGACGGCCGAGGGCGTCTGGCGCAGTCCCGAGTCAGGCGGCCGTTCGGGCGGCCTTCACGACCATCGTGTGGGCGTAGACGTCGTGGAAGCCCTGCTTGGTCGGGCTCTTGGCCGTCGTGTACACGAGGTAGATGAACCAGCCGATGGAGAGCAGGCCGAGCAGGAACCCGATGAGCGGGATCACGAAGAGGACCTGCGAAAGCAGCGACGGGAGCGCGATGACCAGCCAGCGCCGGGCGGCCTGGTCGGTCGTCAGGGTCTTGCCGTCGCCGGCATTGCCGATCTGCATGCCCAGGACGCGCATCCCGACGGTCGCTCGCATGCTCGTCCACGTGTAGATGAAATAGCCGGCGCTGATCAGGGCACCGACGATGCCGGAGACGATGACGCCGACGATGTTGATCTTGATATCCAGCGTCCCGGGCGTGACGGTCGCCGCGGCGAGACCGAGCGATCCCAGGATCGACCCGACGATGCTGACGATGATGGCGACCAGGATCGCGTCGATGATGTAGGCGATCGCCCGATTCGGGACGTCGGCATAGACGAAGCCGGCGGGCCCCGCTTCTGCCCGGGGTGCCTGCGGCGGCGGGGCAGCCCACCCGCTCGAGGGTGTTCCCGGTTCGGGAGCTGGTGTCGGATCGGTCATGCTGGCCAAAGCCTCCCTCTGTCATCCAGGGTCGGTAGCGTCCGCCGCCCTCGGGCCCGAACCCCATCCTAACGACCGCAAGGCGCCTGACAAGGGCCATTTCGCAAACGCCCGGACGGCGTCAGCGCACGAGCTCCTCGGCCAACAGGTCCATGAGCAGGGCGTCGACCCAGCGCCCGTCGCTCATCCGCTGATAGCGGCGCATCCGGCCGACGGGCTCGAACCCGAGCTTCGAATAGGCGGTGATGGCGCGGCTGTTATCGGCCGCCGGATCGATCGTCAGGCGGTGGTGCCCGCGCTCGTCGATGAGGTACGCGGCGAGGGTACGGATGGCATCCGGACCGAGACCGCGTCCCTGGGCGTCGGTCCGCAGGAACAGGTCGATGCCTGCGCTGCGGAAGTCCGGCTCGTTCTCCTCGACCGCCTGGATGTAGCCGACGATCTCGCCGTCGTGCTCGATGACCAGGTTCTCCTCGGCTGGATCGCCCACGATCAGGTCGGTCCTCACGCGCTCGAGATCGAACTGGCCCCACCAGCGGGCGACCTCGGGCTCGGCCAGGATCGCGGCGAGCGCCGGCGCGTCCTCGGGCGTCGTCGGGCGGAGGACCACCGCATGGCCACGAAGTTCCACGCCTCGAGCCTACCCGATGACCAGCGGTGAACGGGCACGGGCTACGATGACTCCGTGCCAGACCGAGACCCCGACGCCCTCCTCGCCGATCTCGATCCGGCCCAGCGCGAAGCGGTCACCATCACGTCGGGGCCGCTGTGCATCCTGGCCGGCGCCGGCAGCGGCAAGACCCGGGTCATCTCGCGACGCGTCGCCTACGCGCTGGCGTCGGAGGTGATCCGGCCGCGCGACGTGCTCGTCGTCACCTTCACGGACAAGGCCGCCGGCGAGATGCGGTCGCGGTTGTCGGCGCTCGGTCACCGGGGCGTGGCGGCGTCGACGTTCCACGCCGCGGCGCTTCGCCAGCTCCGCCACTTCTGGCCGCGCGTCCATGGATCGGACCCGCCGTCGATCCTCGAATCGAAGGTGCCGATCCTTGCCCCGTTGGCGGCCGGTCTCCCGGGCGGCTACCGCTATCTGGCCGTCCGCGACCTGGCCGGCGAGATCGAGTGGGCGAAGGCGCGGCGGATCGGCCCCGCCCACTACGAGGCACGCGCCATCGCGGAGGATCGCGACGCGCCGCTCCCGCCTGATCTCATGGCGGGCCTCTTTCGACGCTATGAGACCGGGAAGACACGAGCCGGGCGGATCGATTTCGAGGACATGCTCGAACTGACCATCGGGCTGATCGAGACCGATGCCACCATCGCCGAAGAGGTCCGCGACCGTTATCGCTGGTTCTCGGTCGACGAGTACCAGGACACGAACCCGCTCCAGGCCGCGCTCCTCGACGCATGGCTTGGCGGACGGGACGACCTGGCCGTCGTCGGGGACGAGGACCAGACCATCTACACGTTCACTGGAGCCACGAGCGACTACCTGATCGGCTTCGGCGCCCGGTACCCCGCCGGCCGGGTCGTCCGCCTCGAGACGAACTATCGCTCGACACCCGAGGTGCTGGGCCTCGCCAACCGAGTCCTTGCCGCCGGTCGCGAGGCGACCGACGAACGGCTACCAGGGACCGCGCCCAGGCCACCCAAGCGCCTCGTTCCCAGCCTGCCGTCGGGTCCGTCGCCGGAGATCGGCGGCTTCCTCGATGACGAGGCCGAGCTGGGGGGGATCACCACGGCGATCAGGGCGCTGGCACGGGCCGGGACCCAGCACGGAGCGATGGCGATCCTGGTTCGAACCAATGCCCAGCTGCCCGCCATCGAGAGCGCCCTGGGCGCCGCCGGGATCCCGTTCCACGTGCGTGGCGAGCGATTCTTCGCGCGACCCGAGGTACGGCGCGCCATGCGCGTCGCCGGCGCGCTTCGAGGCACCGACAGCGCTGCGAGCGCGGAGCCGCTGGTGGCGCGTCTCGCGACGGCATTCGAACGTGAGCTCGGGATCCGGCGCGACGCCGTCCCGGATGGCGAAGCGGCGGGCGAGCGGCACGGCGCCGTGGTCACGCTCCTCGAGCTTGCCGAGGAGCTGCTGCGGACCGACCCGGCCGCGGATGTGGCCGCCTTCCTGGGCGAGGTCGAGCGACGGGCCCAGGTCGAAGCGGGCGGGACGGCGACGGGCGTCGAGCTCCTCACCTATCACCGGGCCAAGGGGCTCGAGTGGGACGCGGTCTTCCTGCCTGCGCTCGAGGAGGGCACCCTCCCGATCCGTCAGTCGACCGAGCCCGCCGAACTCGCCGAGGAACGGCGCCTGCTGTACGTGGGGATCACCCGGGCGCGGCGATATCTCTGGCTATCGTGGGCCACGAACCGCTCGGCAGCTTCCGGTCGCGGGAGCCGGCGCAACCGTTCGCGATTCCTCGATGGGCTCGTGCCGCGCTCGGCCGCCCGCCCAGGGGTCGGAGCCGCCGCGAGCAGCCCGACCGACCGTCGGACGGCCAAGGCCGACCCGTCCGACCGGTCGCCACTCTCCAATGCGCTGCGCGCCTGGCGGACGGCCCGAGCGCGGGCCGATTCGGTCGCCCCGTTCATCGTCTTCCACGATTCGACGATCGAGGCCATCGCGGCACGCCGCCCGCGCTCGATCGCGGAGCTGCGGCGCGTCCCGGGCATCGGTCCGACCAAGCTCGACCGCTATGGCGAGGAGATCATCGGGGTCGTCGTCCGCGAGGGCTGAAGCGCGACCTCAGGCGCGGACCTCCTGGCGCATGAACGCGATATACGCCCCCACGAAACACGCGACGGCCAGGGCGACAAGGGCGACGATCTGGGGCCACACCAGGAGCAGGCTCTTGTCGAGCGAGAGCAGCGCCGAAACCTGCTGCTGGGCCTGGGTGTACTGATCGAGGGACCCGGGGATGGTCACATCCCGCGCGTTCACGCTGGGATCGAGGATCACCTTGGTGATCTCCTGGTAGAGCGTGCTGGGCATGAGCCGGGTCACGAACTCGCGCAGCTGCGCGGCCCCAAGGATGCTGTCCGGCGCGGCACCGGCGGCCGGCTGGAACAGACCCGCCAGGATCGTGGTGATCAGGCTGCCGAAGATCGACACGAGGAGCCAGACACCGAACCCGATGAGGGCCGCCGTCGCGGCCCGCCGGACGACCACGGACAGCAGCAGGCCGAAGGCGAGCCAGAGCGCCACGTACAGGAATGTCGCGGCGAGCCAGGCGATCAGGCGCAGGACCTCTTGGCCGTGCGGGACGATCCCCAGTCGGAGCATGCCGAAGCCAGCGATGAGCGTCACCACGGTGATGAGCACCAACCCGATGACCGACATCCCTGCGGCGAACTTCCCATTGATGACATCGTCGCGGTAGATCGGCTGGGCCAGCAGCCGCGGCAGGGTCCCTTCCGAACGCTCCCCGTTGACGGCGTCGAACGCGAAGGCGAGACCGAGCAGCGGCGCGACCATCCCGACGAAGGCGTCGACGCGCAGGATCCCGATGTTCTGCGAACCGACGGTGAACAGGGCCAGGAAGATGGCCGGCACACCTGTCACCTGCGGCGCCAGCGATCGGATGCGATCGGCGGCGAAATAGAGCGGGATCGCCGCGGCGAGACCGAGCACGACCAGGAGCACGATGAAGCGGACGC
>DASYJV010000402.1:0-6822 GCA_035996105.1 Candidatus Limnocylindrales bacterium
CCGAGCGACGCGGCCATCGTGACGACGATGAGCCCGGTGGCCGGCAGCCCGATGCGCACGATCTCGGCCAGGCTCAGCCGCGCGCCGAGCAGGATGATCCCGACCCGGAGGATGCGCTGCGACGCGAACTGCAGACCCGATTCGAACGCGCCGAGACGCTCGCCCGCGACCGAGGCGACGACGATGCCGAGCAGCAGGGCGATGGAGACCTCGGCGACGATCGAGGGCAGCAGCCCGGTCGCCAGCCGGGCGAGCGCGGCGACGGCGACAGCGAGCAGGAGTCCGGGAACCGCCGAGCGCACGTGTGCGACCACGGGCGCGGTGGTCAGGACGGCGCGAGGCTCGGCGTGAAGATCCGAGGCGGTTCGGGCTCGATGACGATCGCCGGGCGGACGGCGTCGTATGGCTCGAAGGTGAAGCCGCCCGCCTCGAGCCGGCGAACGCGGTGGAACTCGAGCGTGTATTCGGCGTACGCCTCGTGGGTGACGGCGGCCGCTTCCATGTGCGCCGGTCGACCGGCCGCCGCGCGGGCCTCGGCGCGGCTATCCCACAGGCAGAACGACATGCATCGGCCGTCGGGCTGGGTCGGTCCGCGGTAGTAGTGCACGAACCCGGCCGCGGTCATGGCCTCGGCATGGGCCCAGTCGTCGTGGTCCGTCAGACGGCGCTCGTCGACGTCCTCGCGTCGAGTCGAACGGAAGGCGACCATGTACCACTCACCGGGATCGACGTCGGGGGAACACGCCTCCCAGGTGAAGGCGTCGGCCACCGACAGCGTCGCGTACCGGTCCGAGACCGGGGCGAGTCGGTCGAAGTTCCTGCGCTGGCGACGGGGCATCACGGTGCAGCATAGCGAATACCGCGCCGGATTACCACGATATGAGACAAGGGTCTGCCACCATGCGAGACACAAGTACCACCATCACGGGAATCGGTCCTCGGCGAGCTCGGCGTTGATCGCCCGTGCAGCTTCCTGGAGCAGTCGTCCGGCCCGTGCGCGCCATGCCTCGTCGCAGCGGAAGGCCGGCCCCATGACCGCGATCGCCCCGACGATCCCGTCGTCGCGGAAGAGGGGCGCCGCCATCGCCACCGACCCCTCGACGAGCTCGCCTTCGCTGGTGGCCATCCCGGTCATCACGATCCCGCCGAGACTCGCCCGCAGCTCTGTCTCCGTCGGCGTCGCGGCGGTGATCCGGACCAGGTCCTGCGACAGGACCTCGTCAAGGATCTCTGACGGGGCAAAGGCGAGCAGGACGCGGCCCGGGGCACCGGCGTACAGGGGCGACATCGTCCCGGGTTCGAGGGTGACCCGGAGCGGCTCCTCGCTTTCGATCTGATGGAGGGACGTCGACGAAAGCCCGATCCGGCGGACGACGACCGCGGTCTCGCCCGTCTCATCGGCGAGCATGCGCAGGGCGGCGTCCGCGTGACGGATGAGCCGCTCGCTGCTGACGTTGGTTCCCGTGCCGATCAGGAGCTTCGGGCCGAGACGAAAGACCCCGCCGCGCCGCTCGACGAAGCCGAAGTCGGCAAGCGTCCGCAGGTAGCGGTAGACGGTCGAGAGCGGCATGGCGAGCGAAGCGCTGAGCTCATCGGCCCGGACCTCGCCGCGATCGGCGACCGTCAGCAGCAGCCGGAGCCCACGCGCGAACGACGTGTCCTCGGCAGCCTCCTCGGGCGGATGGTCGCGGGCAGTCGTCACGGGGCGGCAGCGCCTCTGGCATTCTCATGGGGCGGGAATCGATGCGGGCCGGCGATGGTAGCACCGTCGCGATCCGCGCGGACTGCCGAGGTTCGGTAGGCTGGCGAACATGACCGATCTCGCTCGACTGCCCCGACCGGCCGCGGTCCTGTTCGATCTGGATGGCACGCTCATCGACAGCGTGGAGACGCGGATCGCGGCGTGGGAGGAGGCCCTCGAAGCGGCCGGCTTCCCGGCCACGCGAGAGCGCCTGGCGCCGCTCATCGGCGTCGATGGGAGGCGACTGACGCGCGAGATCGCTGCCCTCGCGGGCGTCGTGCTCGACGAAGAGCGCGCCGAGGCGATCGACAAGCGTTGCGGTGAGATCTACGAACGGATGAACACCGCTCCCCGGCCGCTGCCGGGCGTCGGCGAGCTCATCGCCGCGATCGAGGCTCGCGGCATCCCCTGGGCCATCGCCACGTCGAGCCGCAAGGCCCAGGTCACGACGTCGGTGGCGGCGCTCGGGCTCCGTTCCGACCCGACGATCATCGACGCGAGCCACGTCAAGCACGCGAAGCCCGAACCCGACCTGCTCCTCCTCGCGGCGAAGCAGGTCAACGTCGAGCCCGCGCGCTGCTGGTATGTCGGCGATGCCACGTGGGACATGGCCGCAGCGGTGGCGGCCGCCATGATCCCGATCGGGGTGACCGCCGGGTCCGGGGTCGACGCCGGCGCCTTGCGTGGGGCGGGCGCGGCCGCCGTGGTGGAAAGTCTGCTCGAACTGGCGGAGGCCTTGTCCGGCTCCTGACGCCCCGCCTGGACCTCGCCGTCAGGCCGGGATCGGGATCCCCAGCTCCTGTGCCGCGGAGCGCTTGCGCGCCGCCATCTGCTCGCCCAGGTCCTCGAGCTCCTGTCGATCGAAGACCTGGCGCGCGGACTTGAACATGTCGCCTTCCTCTTCCTCGATGTGGTGCTCGATGTTCTCCTGCATGACCTTGGCCTTGGCGCCCCAGTTCTCGTCGCTGACGTCCATGCCCTCGAGCTCGCTCATCAGCAGGTCGACGACGTGGTGCTCCTCGTACCCCTCGAGGACGATGTCCGTCGCCTTCGGGTGCGCCTTGAGCGCCGGGTAGAAGATCTCCTCCTCGACCGTCTCGTGGAGCGTGAGCTCGCCCTTGATCGTGGCGAACAGCTCGGACCTGGTCTTGATCCCGCGCTCGGTCGTCGACGACAGCTCCGTGAGCAGTCGCTTGACCTTGACGTGGTCGGCTTCGAGCAATGCGATCGCGTTCATCTCGCCTCCTGGTGTGGATGGGGTTGGAAGTGCCGGTTACTTCGCGGCATCCGGTCCGGCGGTCGTGGTTCGGGTCGACTGGGCGCGGGACTGCTGCGGCGCGGAACCCTGGGCCCGCGCTGCCTGGGCGGCAGCGCCCTGCGAGGCCTCGTACCAGCTCCGGGTCAGTTCCGCCGCGACATCGCGGCCACCGAGTCCGAACGCCAGCCCGAACGCGAGCGCGAAGGCGCCGACGACGCCGATGAACAAGGTGTTGACGAGGTCCGCGGCGATCCCGATCTGGTCGATGGCGATGATCACGGCGAACGCCACGATCGCGATCTCGGCGATCTGGCCGAGGATCCGCGCGTTGCTGAAGCCCATCCGCCCGGCGCCCACCTCGATGAGGCCGCGGACGAACCGAGCGAGCAGCGGGGCGACCAGCAGGATGATGGCCGCGACGATGAGGTTGGGGATCCAGAGCAGGACCTGGTTGAGCAGCAGGCTCACCTGCGGCATGCCGAGGACATTGGCCGCCGCGACGAGGAAGACCAGTCGGACGATCCATTTCACGATCTCGCCGGCGACCACGCTCGGCTCGAACTGGACGGTCTGCCGGCCGTAGACCGGGCCGCCGTGCTCGGCGAAGAGACGGTCGACGCCAGTGCGTCGGAGGGCGGCGGTCACGATCCGCGCCAGGATCCCGGAGATGATCCAGCCGATGATCAGGATGAGCAGCGCGCCCACGACCTGTGGGATCGCGGCGAGGAAGGTGTTCAGGGCGTTGGAGATCCCGAGGAAGATGGCGTCTCCCCAGTCGGTGACCGTCGTGGTGGGCATGGCGGGCTCCTGCGGCTTCGGTGGGCGGGTCGTTGGAGCGAACGCTAGGAGGTCAGCAGCGGCGCGGGCGCACCAGCCATCCCGCATCGGCATTGCATCCGAGAGACAAGCCCGGGGTTGTCGCGGGGCTGCAAGGGCCGCGACGACAGCCTCTGCCTCGACGACCATCGGACGGCCGTAGCCTGCGGCTCCATGACGGTTCGAATCGGCACGTCGGGCTTTTCGTACGAACACTGGCGGGGGCGCTATTACCCGCCGGGATCCCGCGGGCGCGAGTTCGCCTTCTACGCCTCGATGTTCGAGACCGTCGAGTTGAACGTGACCTTCTATCGAATGCCAGCTGCCGCCACGTTCCGGACCTGGGCACGTCAGGCACCCGACGGCTTCACCTTCGCGGTCAAGGCGAGCCGCTACCTGACCCACGTCAAGCGATTGGTCGAGCCTCGCGATGCGGTGGCATTCCTGGTCGAGCGGGCGCAGCTCCTCGGGCCGCACCTCGGGCCGATCCTGCTGCAGCTGCCGCCCGACATGCCGATCGCCATCGATCGACTGGCCGAGACGCTGGACGCGTTCCCGCAGGGGATCCGTGTCGCGGTCGAGCCGCGCCACGATTCATGGTTCGTGGAGCCGGTCCGGGAACTGCTGACCGCCCGGGGCGCGGCGCTGTGCTGGGCCGATCGGCGCGGGCCCATCACGCCAACCTGGCGAACGGCGGACTGGGGCTATCTCCGGTTCCACCAGGGTCGTGCCAGCCCCCGACCGTGCTATGGCGAACGGGCGCTCGCGTCGTGGGCCACACGGCTGTGCGATGCGTGGGGCCCCGGCGCGGACGGGTACGCCTACTTCAACAACGACCACCGCGGCTGCGCCCTGCGGGATGCCGCGACGTTCGCGCGACTGGTGGGCGCGGCCGGTCTGGACCCCGTGCGCGCGCTGCCAATCACGGACGCGGTCGTCGCGTCCTGACCGACAGGCGTTCTCGGCTCACGGGGGACCGGCCTGACGCGGGCGACGCGCTAGGATGAGCGCTTGACCGACCGCAGATCCGTTCCCCGCCGGCGGCCACCTCGGCCCTCGTGGTGGGGCCGGCTGGCGGTGGTCGGCGCGCTCGCACTCGGTGCGCTCGGCGTGTTCGCCGTCACACGGCTGGCGACGCCAGGCCCACTGGCCGGACTGCCGAGCGGCGGTTCGTCGAGCTTCATCGCCAGTGCCGCGCTCGCCTCACCTGGCTCGGCGCCACCCGCGTCGGCGGGGGCGGCGGCGTCGAGCCCACCGTCGACCGGCCCCGCGACCTCGCCCGCCGCGACGCCGACGACAGGCCCGATCGTCGGCGTCCCGATCGTCCCGGTGGCCGATTTCCGGACGACCGCCACGGCGATCGCCAAACGCGACGTGACCGCCGTCCTCAACGGGACGAGCCGTCGCTGGACGACGCTCGAGCTGGTCGCGGATGAGTCGACGGCCATCCTCGGGACGCTCGGGTTGACCGCGAGCGGCCGCCGGCTCGTGCTGGCGCCCGACGCCGCGACGCTGATGACCGACCTTGCCGGCCATCGCGACCGCCTCGCCTTCCTGCGCGCCGACGAGGTGGGGCCGGGGGTCCGGGCGCTCGGCTGGGGAAGCCGCCACCTGTTCGGCGCCCATCGGCTGAAGGTGCTCGGCGGCTGGCCGCTGGTCGCGCAGCTCCCCGCTCCGGCGTCGCGGGCCTACGATCCGGCGACGACCTGGACGTTGTTCGCCGGCGGCGACCTCGGCCTCGACCGGACCTACGCCAACGTCGTCACCAACCTCGGCAAGGGCAAGGACTACCCGTTCGACGGCGGGACCGCCCGGATCTCGGCGCTGGTGTGCTGCTCACCGTTCGGCTGGAAGGTCCCGACCATCGTCCCGACCGGTCACCGGGGCGCGATGCGCGACCTGATCTCGTCGGCCGATCTGGCGCTGGCCAACATGGAGGAGTCGGCGCCGGATCACTTCAAGTTCCACCCCCACGGAACGGCGTTCACCGGCGATCCGGCCCTCATCTCGGGCATCGCGCGGGCCGGCATCGACGTTGCGTCCGTCGCCTCGACCCACATCGGTGACGGCGGGAAGGCGGGCATCCTCCAGACGATCGCCAGCCTCAAGCGCTACGGCATCACGCCGTTCGGGGCCGGCCCGAACCTGGCCGCCGCCCGAAAGCCGGCCGTCTTCGACCTGGGCGGCGTCAAGGTCGCGATCCTTGGCTATGACGGGATCTCGGCCCGCTACTACGGGGCGGGCAAGACGACGATCGGGGATGCGCCGCTCAAGGCCGCGTACTTCAAGGAGGACATCGCAGCGGCGCGCGCCGCCGGCGCCCAGGTCGTGATCGGCTTCCCCCACTGGGGCATCGAGTACACGTTCGGCCCGTCCGCGTCGCAACAGCGGCTCGGCCGGCAGATGATCAACGCCGGGGCAGACATGGTGATCGGCAACCATCCCCACTGGGTCCAGTCGGTCGAGATCTACAAGGGCAAGCCGATCTGGTACTCGCTCGGCAACTTCACGTTCGATCAGAGCTGGTCCGAGCCCACCCTCGAAGGGGTGACACTCGAATTGACGTTCCGCGGCCGGACCCTCGTCCAGGCATGGATGAATCCGCACATCCTCATCCGCGCCGTCCAGCCGAACCTGCTCGACATCGCCGGCGACGGACGGCGCGTGCTCGCGCCGGTCTTCAAGGCCTCGGGCAAGCTCCTGCCCTGGTAGGGGTCGGGCTGCGTAGACTCTGATCGTGCCCCGCTACGTTCCCGAGGATTCGCGCCAGAGCCCGCGCTTCACCGGGCCGTCCACGTTCGCCCGGTTGCCCTACGTCCGGACCCTCGACGACGTCGACCTCGCGGTCGTCGGCGTCCCGTTCGACACCGGGGTGACGTATCGGGTCGGCGGCCGGTTCGGGCCGAACGCCGTGCGCGCGGCATCCGTGATGCTCCGCCCCTACAACACGAACCTCGAGGTGAGCCCCTTCGAGATCCTCTCGTGCGTGGACTTCGGGGACATCGCC
>DASYJV010000403.1:0-10971 GCA_035996105.1 Candidatus Limnocylindrales bacterium
GAGCTGTCCGAGCTCCAGGCCCAGGCGATCCTCGATATGCGACTCGCTCGCCTGGCCGCGCTCGAGCGCAAGAAGATCGAGGACGAGTACCTCGGGATCATCCAGCTGATCGCCGAGCTGGAGGACATCCTGGCCAATCCGGCCCGGGTCAGCCAGATCATCAAGGACGAGCTGGCCGAGCTGAAGAAGAAGTACGCGGGTGACCGTCGGACACGGGTCGCCGACGACTTCAGCCGCGAGATGACCGACGAGGACCTCATCGCCAACGAGGATGTCGTGGTCACCATCTCCGGCCGCGGCTACATCAAGCGCCAGCCCGTCGCCACCTACCGGCGCCAGCACCGTGGCGGCAAGGGGATCATCGGCCACGTCACGCGCGAGGAGGACGCGGTCGAGTCGCTGCTCGTTGCCAATACCCACGACTGGGCGCTGTTCTTCACCAACCGGGGCCGGGTCTTCAGCGCCAAGGTCCACAACATCCCCGACGCGAGCCGGCAGGCCAAGGGCATCCCGATCATCAATCTTCCCGGCGTCCAGGTCGACTCCGGCGAGGTCCCGATGGCCACGATCATGCTGCCCGACTTCAAGGCGGGCTCGTATCTCGTGCTCGCCACCCGCAAGGGGATCGTCAAGAAGACGCCACTCGAGCAGTTCGAGAAGGTCCGCTCGTCAGGGATCCGCGCGATCACGCTCAACGATGACGACGAGCTCGCCTGGGTCGATGTCTCGACCGGTTCGGACGACGTCATCATCGCGACCGCGCAGGGCAAGCTGGCCCGCTTCTCCGAGGGCGAAGTCCGGGCGATGGGTCGCGACGCTGCGGGAGTCATCGGCATCCGCCTCGCTCGCAAGGGCGACTCGGTCGTCGGCATGAGCATCGTCCAGCCCGAGAGCGACCTCCTCGTCCTGAGCGAGACGGGCTACGGCAAGCGCGTGGCGCTGAGCGAGTTCCGGCGCAAGCATCGCGGCGGCCAGGGCGTCGGCCTGATCAGCCTCGAGGGTCGCAAGACCGGCGACGTGGCCGCCGTCCAACAGGTCACCGAAGCGGACGAGGAGCTGCTCCTCATCAGCGCCGGCGGCCAGGTCATCCGAACCGAGACCAACACCATCAATCGGTATTCACCCCATGCCCGCGGCGTCATCGTCATGCGCCTCGCCGAAGGGGACCGGGTCGTGGCCATCGCGGCCTTCCGTGCCGGACTTGCAGAGCAGGACGTCATGGGCGACGATGGCGAACCGGGATCGGACGGCGCGAGCCCCACCGGCCCGGGAACCGGCGGATGAGGATGTCATGACGGCCTTCTCTTCCTTCGGCGGACGGGAGGCGGCAGGCTTGTACGCGGACCAGTTCGAGATCTATCACGGCAACTCGAACCCGGATCTGGCCCGGAAGATCAGTCGATACCTCGGCAGCGAACCTGGCAAGGCCGAGGTCTTCCAGTTCGCCAACGAGAACATCTTCGTCAAGATCCTCGAGAACGTCCGCGAGAAGGACGTCTTCATCGTCCAGCCGACCAGCCACCCGGTCAATCAGTCGATCATGGAACTCCTGATCATGATCGACGCGTTCAAGCGGGCGAGCGCGGGCCGGATCACGGCGGTCATCCCGTACTACGCCTATGGCCGGTCCGACAAGAAGGACCAGCCACGCGTCCCGATCACCGCCCGGCTCATCGCCGACATGATCACGGTGGCCGGCGCCGACCGGGTCCTGACGATGGACCTCCACCAGGGGCAGATCCAGGGGTTCTTCAACATCCCGGTCGACGAGCTGACGGCCGTCCACATGCTCTCCAACTACTACCGCCACAAGCACATCGAAGACCCGGTCGTGGTCACTGACCTCGGGTTCGCGAAGCGCGCCCGGGCGTTTGCCGAGCTGCTCGATGCGCCCTTGGCGATCATCGAGAAGCGACGCGTCGGCAATCTCGACCGGGCCGAGCTGATGAACGTCATCGGCGACGTCAAGGGCAAGCGGGCGATCATCGTCGACGACGAGATCGACACGGCCGGGACCCTGGTCGAGATCACCCGCGCACTCGAGCGCGAAGGGGTCACCGAGATCTACGCCTGCGCGACGCACGGCATCCTGAGCGATCCCGCCATCGACCGGATCGCCGCCTCGAGCCTGCGCGAGGTCGTCCTGACCGATTCCGTCCCGCTCCCGGAGCGCAAGCGGCTCGGCAAGATCACCACGCTCTCGGTCGCTCCCCTGATCGGCGAGGCGATCCGGCGCATCCATCGCGGCGAGTCGGTCGGCGCGCTCTTCTCGAGCGAGGTCTCGCTGACCCAGGAGATGCTCCTGTGGGAGGACGGCGCCGAAGGGTTCCTCGATACCGGCGACGAAGACGGGGAGCCTGCATCAGATGCCCTCACCGAGCCCGCACCGGTCGGCGACCGATGACCCTCCAGCTGCACAAGCCCGACGGCGAGGGTGGCCTCGAACCGAGGGCGGTCGTCGAGCCGGACTGGCGCGCCCAGCTCCAGTCGCCGCGCTGGGGGACGGCGCTCGGGCGGCGCCGGCTGCCAGACCTCAAGAACCCGGAGATGAACCCCACCTCGCGGCTGAGCTCGGTGCTCTTCTGGCTCGGCCTGGGCGCCCTGACCTTCCTGGTGCTGGTGGTCGGCTACACGGTGGGGATCTGGAGCTAGGCTCGCCCGACCGGACCTGAGCTCGACCTCGCCTATACTCCCTTCCATATGCGTTTCCTGAACCGGTTCGTCGACTCCAACGACCGCGAGATCCGACGGCTGCAACCCCTGGTCGATGCGACCAACGCCCTCGAGGCCGAATACCAGTCCCTTTCGGCCGACGATATCCGCACCCACTTCGCGGAGCTCCGGGCCGAGGTCCTCGAGGCGGCGGCGCCCGACGAACCCAGCGACGACGAGCTTCACCACCCCGACCTGGAGCGTCGTCGCGAGCTGAAGCGGGAGCGACGCAAGCGCGAGAACGATCGGCTGCAGAAGGCCCTCGACGACGTCCTCCCGGAGGTCTTCGCGATGACCCGCGAGGCCATGGGTCGGACCCTCGGGATGCGCCACTTCGATGTCCAGCTGATGGGCGCCGCGGTCCTCCACCAGGGCAAGGTCGCGGAGATGCGGACCGGCGAGGGCAAGACCCTCGTCGCCCCACTGGCTGCCATCGCCAATGCCCTGTCCGGTCGCGGCGTCCACGTCGTGACCGTCAACGACTACCTCGCAAGGCGCGACCCGCAATGGATGGGACCGGTCTTCCACTTCCTCGGGGTCAGCGTCGGGATGATCACGCACGACGCCTCGTTCCTGTTCGAGCCCGGCTACCCGACCACCGACGAGCGGCTCATCAACCTTCGCCCGGTGACGCGCCGCGAGGCCTATGCGGCCGACATCACGTACGGCACCAACAACGAGTTCGGGTTCGACTACCTGCGCGACAACATGGTCCTCGAGCTCGACGAGCGGGTCCAGCGTGAGCGCAGCTTCGCGATCGTCGACGAGGTCGACAACATCCTCATCGACGAGGCGCGGACGCCGCTGATCATCAGCGGGCAGGCGGAGGAGTCGGCCGATCTCTACTTCACGTTCGCCAGGCTCGTCCCGCGGCTCAAGGGCCGCCCGGAAGGCGAGGAGGAGGGCGGTGACTACTTCATCGACCTGAAGGACAAGGCTGTCTCCTCGACCGAGGAGGGCATCACCAAGATGGAAGGCTGGCTCGGCGTCGAGAACATGTACGACGCCGACCCCCGCCTTGCCCGTCACTTCGAACAGGCGCTCCGGGCGCACGCGCTCTACAAGCGTGACCGCGACTACATCGTCAAGGACGGCGAGATCGTCATCGTCGACGAGTTCACCGGCCGCCAGATGCCGGGGCGGCGCTGGAGCGAGGGTCTGCATCAGGCCATCGAGGCGAAGGAGGGCCTGCGGGTCCAGCGCGAGAGCGTGACCCTCGCGACGATCACCTTCCAGAACTACTTCCGCCTGTACGACAAGCTGTCGGGGATGACCGGCACGGCGATGACCGAGGCCGAGGAGCTCCACAAGATCTACAAGCTCGAGGTGGTCGCGATCCCGACCCACCGGGAGATGATCCGCGAGGACGCCTCGGACCTCGTCTTCCGTGACGAGCCGGCCAAGTTCAACGCGCTCATCGACGAGATCGTCGAGATGCAGGAGGCGGGCCGCCCCGTCCTCGTCGGCACCGTCACGGTCGAGAAGTCGGAGATGCTCGCCGAGATGCTCAAGCGGCGCGGCATCAAGCACGAGGTCCTCAACGCCAAGTTCCACGAGAAGGAATCGGGGATCGTCGCCCAGGCTGGGCGCTCCGGCGCGATCACCATCGCGACCAACATGGCCGGCCGCGGCACGGACATCCTGCTCGGCGGCAATCCGGCCGGGCTCGCCTCCGAGATGCTCCACAAGCGCGGCCTCAACCCGGCCGAGGTGGACAGGGAGACGATGGACGCCGCCCTCGCCGACGCCAGGGCGATCACCGAAGCCGACCACGAGCGCGTGGTCGCCGCCGGCGGACTCCATATCCTCGGCACCGAGCGCCACGACTCCCGGCGTATCGACAACCAGCTCCGCGGCCGCGCCGGACGCCAGGGCGACCCGGGATCGTCGCGCTTCTACCTGTCGCTCGAGGACGACCTGATGAAGCGCTTTGCGAGTGAGCGCGTGACCGGGCTCATGGAGCGCCTCGGGCTCGACGACGACGTGGCGATCGAATCACGGCTCGTCTCACGCACGATCGAGTCCGCCCAGAGCCGCGTCGAAGGCTTCAACTTCGACATCCGCAAGCGCGTCGTCGAGTACGACGACGTGATCAACAAGCAGCGCGAGACGATCTACGCCGAGCGTGACAAGGTCCTCCACAACGAGGACCTGGCGGAGACCGTCCAGAGCTTCCTCGACGACGAGGTCGAATCGCTCGTCGACAGCCACCTCGCCGGTGACGATCCGGAGAACTGGTCGGTCGACGGGCTGGCGGCGTCCCTTGCGGCGATGGGCCTGACCGGCGAGGGCACGACCGCGGACGAGCTCTGGGAGATGGGCGACCGCGAGACGATCGCGATCCGCATCCGCGAACTCGCCGACGAGAAGCTGGCCGCCAAGGCAGCCGAGGTTGGCGAGGACGACTGGAAGACGGTCGAGCGCATGGTCCTCATCCGCACCATCGACTCGCTGTGGGTCGAGCACCTGACCGAGCTCGACGATATGCGCCGCGGGATCGGACTGCGCGGGTATGCCCAGCAGGACCCGCTCAACGAGTTCAAGCGCGAGGCCTTCGAGCTCTACGACGAGCTGCGCGGTCTCATCCGCCATGGCGTGGCGTCGTCGATCTTTCGCGTGACGGTCACCCGCCAGCCCGGTCCGGGGACCGAAGGCGGCGACCCGACGGTCGCGGCTGCGCTCGCGCGCGGGGCCGCCTCGCTCACGACCCCACGCCAGACGAATGGCACCAACGGGAACGGCCAGGGATCCGCGACGGCTCCGGGCACGCCCGCCGCCCCGGCGAAGGTCCCGGCCGCGGCCGCAGCGGGAGGCTCGGCGATCCTGCGCGGTGGCCCACCGGCCCCACCGACGACCCGACCGATGCAGGCCTCGCTCGGCGATCAGCCCATCGTCAGCGGTGGATCCGGAGTGCCGAGCGCGGGCCCGAAACCCGGGTTCACGCCGAGCGGCCAGCGGATCGGGCGGAATGACGCGTGCTGGTGCGGCTCGGGCGCCAAGTACAAGAAGTGCCACGGGCGCTGAGCGCCCAGCCTCGTCGTCTCCCCGACGCCGTTCCCTTCGCGTGAAGTCCCGACCTGTGTTCCGTGACCTCGTGACGGTCGTCGGCATCGGCGGGCTCGCCATCGCGTTTCTCGCCGGCTTCACCGTGTTTCGCGTCTGGCAACAGGGCCAGCTCGACGATCGCCGCCACGCCGACGCCATCGTCGTCATGGGCGCGGCCCAGTACGACGGCCGGCCCTCCCCGCTGTTCGCGGCCCGGATCGACCACGCGATCGAGCTCTACCGGGCGGGCGTGGCGTCGCGCCTCGTGATGACCGGCGGCAAGGCGGTCGGGGACCGCACGACCGAGGCCGCGAGCGCGCAGCTCTACGCCGTCACGCATGGCGTGCCGCCGGACGCCATCCTTCTCGAGGACCGGAGCCGCACGACGCTCGAATCGATCCATGGGGTGGGCGAGCTCCTGCGCGCGCACGGCCTCTTGGACGCCGTCTTCGTGTCCGATCGCCCGCACATGCTCCGCGTCCTGCGGATGGCGGCCGACGACGGCATCGTCGCCTGGGGGTCGCCGACCCAGACCAGCCCGATCGAGCACGACCTGACCGCTCGCGTCGACGCGACCGTGCACGAGCTCGGCGCGCTGGCGGTCTACTTCCTGTTCGGCGGCGGGTCCTGAGGACCGATCGCGGCCGCTGACGGTGCGGTCGGCTCGAATCGACGTCCCATCCGATGATTTCCCTCTTGGCGTGAGGGGTTTGGGCCCGTATACTCGCAAAAACCCCTCGCCGACCCGCCCCCAGGGCCTTGCGCGATCCACCCGGTCCATTCGCCCCGAGCCCCGGAACAAAGAAAGGGAGCCCGTGAAGCAGGCCGAGGAAGCATCGTTCGTCGATCTGATCGCCTGCGAGCGCGATTGCCGCTCGTGCAGCTACGCCGCGGCGCTCGATTGCGACGGTAACTGTGGCGTCTGCCCGCACAACTCCTATTGCCCGTGTGTGAACCCCGTCGTCGCCCGTAGCAAGACCGCGCTGCGCCTCATCGAGCTGCGCCCGATCCTGCTCCAGGATCTGCAGGCCCGGAACTAGGTGGAAGCGTCCGCCATCCGGGACCTGGCTGAACGGATCCGGTCGACCTCGGGGCATCTTTGACCTCGACGCCAAGGACGCCCGCGTCGCCCAGATCGAGGCGCTGACCCAGGGATCGGGTTTCTGGGACGACGGCCGCGCCGCGCAGAAAGTGCTGCGCGAAGCCGATGGACTCCGCAGCGAAGGGGCCACCTGGCGTGAGCTGCTGACCCGGGCCGACGACCTGCTGGCAGCCGTCGAGCTCCTGTACGAGGCCCCCGACGCCGAGCTCGAGGCCGAGCTCGAGCGGGATGCCGCCTCGCTCGAGACCGACTTCGCCCGCGAGCGGACCGCTCTGCTCTTCTCGGGCGAATACGACGAGCGACCGGCGCTGCTGTCGATCAGCGCCGGGGCCGGCGGGACGGAGGCCACCGACTGGACCGAGATGCTCCTGCGGATGTACCTGCGCTGGGCCGAACGCCATCGCTTCCCCACCGAGATCCTCGATCAGCAGGAAGGCGAGCAGGCCGGCCTCAAGAGCGTGACGGTGGCGGTCAATGGCCGGCGCGCGTACGGCTGGCTGCGGGCTGAACGCGGCGTCCACCGGCTGGTTCGGATCAGCCCGTTCGACTCACAGAACCGGCGCCAGACGACCTTCGCGCTCGTCGAAGTTCTCCCTGAGGCCGATGACGACGTGGAGATCGAGCTCGATTGGGACCATATCCGGGTCGACACGTTTCGCTCGCAGGGCGCCGGCGGTCAGCACGTCAACAAGACCGACTCGGCGGTGCGCCTCACCGATCTCAGGACCGGGATCGTCGCCCAGAGCCAGAACGAGCGGAGCCAGACCCAGAACAAGGAGATGGCGATCAAGGTCCTCAAGTCGCGACTGCTTGAGCGGGCGCTCGAGGAGAAGGAGGAGGCCGTCCGCAAGCTGAAGGGCGAGCACGTCGAGGCGGGTTGGGGCAACCAGATCCGGAGCTATGTGCTCCACCCCTACCAGATGGTCAAGGACCTGCGGACCGGCCACGAGACCGGCAACACCGGGGCGGTCCTCGATGGCGACATCGACGCGTTCATGCAGGCCGAGCTCGAACGCGTCATCGGCGAGGAGGCGGTCGCCCAGTGAGTGCCGTCAGCCGGTCGAGGCCATCGGCGGCCGGGCTGACATTCCGACCGGTGAGGCCAGACGAGCTGGGCATCTGCGCGTCGATCTGGCGGGCCTCGATCAACGACTACCTCGTGCCGCTCGGGCAAGGCGGCATCCCCGCCGAGACCAACCCGATCACCCGGCTGTATGTCCATCTCCAGGCGACCGACCCCGAGCGGTTCATCGTCGCGACCGTGTCGTCCGACGACCCGCGAGCGAGCGACGGTCTCGAGACCACCTCGACCGATGGCCGGCGGATCGTCGCGTTCGCCTCGGCGGTGGTCCGCGAGCGGCTCTGGTACCTGTCGATGCTGTTCGTGCTCCCGGAGTTCCAGGGCGAGGGCCTTGGGCGCGCGCTGCTCGATCGGCTGCTCCCCGATGATCCGGCGATGCCGCGAGGGGTCGCCACGGACAGCGTCCAGCCGATCTCGAACGCGCTCTACGCGCGGTACGGCCTCGTGCCGCGGATGCCGCTGCTCAGCCTGACCGGTCTGCCGCAACGACCCGAAGCGTTCGGCGAGCTCCCGTCGGGGATCGTCCCGCTGGCATTCGAGGAGATCGCCTCGGGACCGCCCGACGGTCTTGGCCATCGGATGCTCGTCGAGGCCATCGACACGCTCGATCGCGAGCTCGCCGGCGCCGCCCACCCGGCTGACCACCGGTTCCTCCGGACCGAATCACGGCATGGCTGGCTGTACCGGGGTCCGGACGGCACCCCGGTCGGGTATGGCTATGCCGGCGAGGCCGGACGCGTCGGTCCGGTCGCCGTCAGGGACGCCGCGCTGCTCGGGCCGATCCTCGGACATCTCACCACAGCGGTGACTCCCCGGGGGGCGTTCGCGATCTGGATCGGGGGTGCGGCCGATCGGGCGCTGGTCCCCGCGCTCGATGCAGGGTTCCGGTTGGACACGTTTCCGGTCCTTGTGTGCTGGGACCGACCATTCGCCGACTTCTCGCGCTATCTGCCGATCTCGCCAGGGTTGCTCTGAGCCGCGCGGGCGGCCCCATCGCGGTGTCGAAGCGGCCGAGGAGCTCGCGCTCGTTTGCCGGAGCATCGCCCGGGTGGTAGCCTCGGTGCCGATGTGGCTCCCCTTTGCCGTGCCCGCGGACGGAGTCGAGCGATCCTGACGCCGATCGGCGTCCGGCGACCCAAGTCACGCCCGCGGAGCCGAATGTGAGCGCAGCCCCGGCATCGACACCGTCATCACGCTCCCTCCGCCGCGTCCTCGGCCGCAACCACCAGCAGGCCAAGCGGGAACGGCCGGTCCTCGTGATGCACGACGTCACCAAGGAATACCCGAACGGCAAGCTGGCCCTGCGCGAGGTCGACCTGGTCATCCCGGAGGGCGATTTCGTCTTCCTCGTCGGGCCGTCGGGGGCCGGTAAGTCGACGCTCATCAAGCTGCTCATCCGCGATGAGGTCGCGACGCGCGGCGAGGTGGTGCTCGATGGTCAGGACGTCGCGCGGCTGGGCCGACGCCAGGTCCCGAAGATGCGACGCAAGATCGGCATCATCTTCCAGGACTTCAAGCTCCTGCCGTCCAAGACGGTCTGGGAGAACGTCGCCTTCGCGCTCGAGGTGACCGGCACGCCGCGGCGCAGGATCCGACCCGCCGTCGATCGCGTGCTGGCGCTCGTCGGGCTGACCGCGCAGGCGAAGCAGACGCCATCGCAGCTGTCCGGCGGAGAACAACAGCGCACCGCCATCGCCCGGGCGCTCGTCCACGACCCTCGGCTGATCATCGCCGACGAGCCGACCGGCAACCTCGACCCGCTGATCAGCTGGGAGATCCTGCAGCTCCTGCTGCGGATCAACGAGCTCGGCGTGACCGTCATGATGGCGACCCATAACGCCGAGGTCGTCACGGCGCTGCGCAAGCGGGTCGTGGCGCTCGAAGAGGGCCGGATCATCCGGGACGAGCTCGGCGGCGCCTACCACCGCGAGGATTGAGCGGTGTTCTCGTTCGTCCTGTTCAGCCTGACCCGTGCCTGGCAGGGATTCTGGCGAAACGCGGTCATGAGCCTGGCCGCGACGGCCACGATGGTCCTCATGCTCCTGCTGCTGTCGGGCTTCTGGATCATCCAGACGGGGCTCCTGGCGGCCCTCCAGTTCACGGAACAGAAGGTGGAGGTCGTCGCCTTCCTCCAGACCAACGCGACCGACGCCCAGGTCGCAGAGCTCCAGGACAAGCTCAGGGCGATGCCCCAGGTCTCCTCGGTCGCCTATGTCAGCCGCGCCGAGGCGCTCGTTCGCTTTCGCGCGTCCATGGCCGCCCAGGGCCGGGAAGACCTGACTCGCTATCTCGACGCCAACCCGCTCTATGCGAGCCTCGAGGTCAAGATGGTCAACCCGTCGCAGGTCCCGCTCGTCAGCGACGCGCTGCGCGGCGATCCATCGATCCGCAACATCATCAACATCGAGGACCTCGCCGCGCGGGTCCTGACCATCACGAACATCCTGCGGACGGCGGGCACGGTCGTGCTGGTGATCGTCGGCGTGATCGCCCTGTTCATCATCATCAACACGATCCGGCTGGCAGTCCTCGCCCGCGCCGAGGAGATCGAGGTGATGCGCCTGGTCGGCGCCTCCGATTCCTTCATCCGCTGGCCGTTCGTGTTCGAAGGCGCCTTCGTCGGGCTCCTCGGCTCGCTTCTCACGCTGGCGATCCTGCTCGCCGTCGCGGACCCACTGAGCGCGTTCATGGCCGACTTCTTCCGCGTCCTGCCCCTCCAGTTCGGCTCGCTGACGCGCGATCTCGTGGCACTGGTCATGGGCGCCGGGGTCGGGCTCGGGATCCTCGGATCATGGCTCTCGGTGCGGACCTACCTCATCCGCTGAGGCACGGGGACCTCAGGCCTTGATCGAGCCCGACAGCACGCCGCGGATGAACTGTCGCTGGGCGACGATGTAGATCAACAGGATCGGCAGGGCCACCAGGATGGCCGCCGCCGACACCTCCGGGATGTCGAGCCCATAGCGGCTCTTGAACACGGACAGACCCAGCGGCGCTGTGCGGTGAGCGTCGTCCGAGATCATCACGAGGG
>DASYJV010000404.1:0-6369 GCA_035996105.1 Candidatus Limnocylindrales bacterium
ATTCGTTGCTGGCCACGGTGAACGTCGTGACGTTCTTGCCACTCGCCAGGCTGCGCATCTCCGGGTCGCGCGTCAGCCGACCCGTGAGCAGGACCTTATTCACGGTCCGATCTCCTTCCCGGTCGGCCGGATGCTCCGGTCCCGGACCCACGATCCCGCCGCCTGCGGTCAGCGGAGTCTGGGCCGACCGAGTTGCGCTATCTGCACTACTGAACGTGGTGACGTTCTTTCCCGAGGCGAGGCTGCGCATCTCCGGGTCGCGCGTGAGGCGCCCTGTGAGGACGACCTTGTTCACGGTCCCATCTCCTTCCCGGTCGGCCGGCTGCACCGGTCTCGACCCTGCGTCTCCGGCGGGATGACAGAACCGACCCTAGCAAGGAGCGCTGCACCGCCACGTACGGGTGGCTTACCGCACGCTTCGTCGACCGCTGGCGGTCGCCGGACACCGCGCGACTGCACGGTCGGGGTCGGGGTCGGGGCGGGCCGCGGCTCAGCTAGGCGACGGACCGAGGCGGTGGGGTCGCCGGCCCCGGCGGTCCGGGCCCGGGGCGGGTCGGCGGGTCGGCGGGGCCGGCAGACGACCGGCGGGCACGCTGGACGCTAGCACTCGACGCTTTCGTCCCACGTATCCGGGGATGCACGCCCACGTACTACGCGATCCCGGGCTGGATCAGCCGGTCGCGATGCCCTGGTGATCGGGTGGCACGCCCGAGCCGTCGCCGCGGCGTGCGCGGGTCACCACGGACTCCGGCCGCCCGAGCTCGACCATGCCGCCACCTTCAGCGGCGAGGGTCCTCGACGATGTGGTGGTCGCCCGGGTGCGGCGTTCCCGGCGTCGCGCGGCATCGTGGCCTGCCGTGTTCGTGATGGCCAGGATGCTCGGATCGGGGGTCGGGGCGTGCGCCGCGTAGAGATCGCAAAAGAGGGTCACGAGCTCGGGGTCGAACTGCGTGCCCGAATGCTGCCGGAGCTCGGCGATCGCCGCGACATGCGAGATCGCCCGCTTGTAGGGTCGATCGTGGGTCATCGCGTCATAGGCGTCGGCGATGGCGACGATTCGCGCTCCGAGCGGGATCTCGTTGGCGCGCAGCCCGTACGGATAGCCGTGGCCGGCGAACCGTTCGTGATGGTGGAGGATGATCGGTACGGCGTCGCGCAGCGCGGCGGCGTGCTCGAGGATGACCTGGCCGATACGCGGGTGCTGGACGACCGTCCGCCATTCCGCCGAGGTGAGCGGCGCCGGCTTGTCGAGGATCTCCTCGGGGACGGCCACCTTGCCGACGTCATGGAGCAGCGCGGCAACGCGGATGCGGTCGATCTCGGCATCCGGGAGCTCGAGCTGGCGGGCCATCGCCACGACGATCGCCGCGATGAGCGCGGACGGCTGGCCGCGATAGTGGGGGAGCGGCGCGATGAACGAGGTCAGGGTGTCGGTCGCGGCGTCGCGGGCCCGACGGCCGATCTCGATCGCTCGCTCGCGCCCGGCATCGGAGATGGGTGCACGCGGCACGCGCGCGTCCTCGTCGGGTTCCTCGAAGATGTAGGTCTGATTGCGCCCGAGCGATTTCGCGGAATACATGGCGGCGTCGGCATCGCGGACGAGCGTCTCCATCCTGAGCTGCTGCCCGGACCCGCCGACGATGCCGATCGAGATCGTCACCGACAGGGCCGGGTTGCCATCGACCTTGAACGACGCCCGCTCGACAAGCTTGCGGAGCTTCTCGCTGAGCTCGGCCCCTTCCTCGACGTTCGTCTCGGTCAGGATGAGCATGAATTCCTCGCCACCGTAGCGACCGATCAGGTCGCTCGTGCGCAGGTTCTGGGCGATCACCTGCGCCACGCCGCGCAGCACGATGTCGCCCGCTGCGTGGCCATAGGAATCGTTGACCGCCTTGAAATGATCGATGTCCAGGAACGCGACGCACAGCGGGCGGTCGTACCGTGTGGCGCGCTCGACCTCCGCGAAGAGATAGGCCAGCAGGGCCTGGCGATTGGAGACGGCGGTCAGGCGGTCGATCGTCGCACGGTCGTGCGTATCGGCCAGCGAGGTGGAGATCTCGTTGATGGCGACCCCGAGCCGGGCCTCGATGCCACCGCCCCGGGTCGAGACTTTGATCGCGTAATCGCCCGCGGCGATCTCCTCGGCGGCCTTGACCAGGCGCCCGAATCGAAGCCGGAAGATGAGCCAGGAAAGCCCCGCGGTCATCGCCACGCCGATGGTCACCGCCGCGATCGCCGCCACCACGGAACGGGACCCGTGCTCGACCCACGCTGCCGTCAGATCGGGGTCGGTCACGAGGAGGATCCCGACCGCGGCCGGAGCCACGAGCGCCAGGACCCCCAGAAGGCGCATCACCTCGCAAGGGTAGGTGGCAGGCCAGAAGCATCGGGTGACCCGTTCGTACCATGGTCGCTACGTCGGAAGTACGCCCCGCCAGCGATCGCCGCGGCAGACCGGTTCCGGGACCGGTCGCCTGCTATACTCCGGCCTTCCTCGCAGCGAGCGGGCGGGCCCGCGAAACCAGGAGGTCAACGATCGCGCTTCCATGGCGCATCGGCCGTCCGGTGAGGCGACCGAGCGACCAGACGATGGCGGTCCGCCGAAGGGTCGGCGGCACGAAACGGGAGATGTCTATCCGGGTCCCAGACCTGCAAGGTCTGGGTCTTTTGATTCTGGCGGCGGACTGATGCCGGCGACGGTGATCGTCGGTCTGCAGTGGGGCGACGAGGGCAAGGGCAAGACGACCGACTTCCTCGCCGAGCAGGTCGCCATGGTCGTGCGCTACCAGGGCGGCGACAACGCCGGACACACGGTGGTCAGCGGCGACGAGGTCTTCAAGCTGCGTCTGACCCCGTCGGGCGTCCTCTATCCGCACATCACCTCGGTGATCGGCAACGGCGTGGTCGTCAACCCGGTCACGCTGATCACCGAGCTGGACATGCTGACCTCGCGCGGGATCGATGTCTCGCGGGTGCGGGTCAGTCGCAGCGCCCACGTGATCATGCCGTATCACGTCGCGCTGGACGTCGCCAATGAGGCCCGTCTCGGCGGCGCGAAAGTCGGGACGACGGGCCGCGGGATCGGGCCGACCTACGGCGATCGTGCCTGGCGCCTCGGGCTTCGTATGGAGGACCTGCTCGATCGTGCGGTCCTTCGCGAGCGGATCGAGCGTGCCCTCCCGGACAAGAACCTGCTGCTCGAATCGATGGGCAGCAGTCGCTTCGAGGTCGACCCGTTGGTCGAACTGGCCGCGGCCTGGGGCGAGCGGCTGCGCGACCATCTCGACGACACGACCTGGCTCGTCCAGCGGGCGCTGGCGCGGGGCGAGCACGTGCTGCTCGAGGGCGCCCAGGGGACCCTCCTCGATCTCGATCACGGGAGCTATCCGTACGTCACCTCATCGAACCCGGTCGCGGGCGGTGCCTGCACGGGCGGTGGCATCGGCCCGCTCCAGGTCGACGAGGTCATCGGCGTGATGAAGGCCTATTCGACGCGCGTCGGCTCGGGCCCGTACCCGACGGAGCTCACCGACGCGATCGGCGCGGGGATCGCAGAGCGCGGCCACGAGTTCGGGACGGTGACGGGCCGGCCGCGTCGGGTGGGCTGGTTCGACGCTGTTCCCTTGCGCTACGCCGTGGCGGTCAACAGCGCGAGCAGCATCATGCTGAACAAGCTCGACATCCTGTCCGGGATCAGGACGATCCGGCTGTGCGTCGCATACGAGCTCGACGGGCGGCGGGTCGAGACATGGCCGTCGAGCGGCGCGGCGCTCTCCCGCGCGACCCCGGTCTACGAGGAGTTCGACGGCTGGGACGAGCCGATCAACGCCATCCGCTCGCTGGGCGACCTGCCCGAGAACGCACGACGCTACGTCTCCGCCATCGAGGCGCATGCCGGGGTCCCGATCGTCCTGTTGTCGGTCGGCCCGGAACGGACGCAGACCATCGAGCGCGCCTGGGGGCCGATGCGCCACCGGCCCGGCATCCCGGCATGAGTCTCGTGATGCCGACCCGGATCCTCGTCGTTGGTGGTGGCGGGCGGGAGCACGCCCTCGCCTGGAAGCTCGCCACCGAGCCGGGGGTGAACGAGGTCATCGTCGCGCCCGGCAGCGCCGCCATCGGCACGGAACCCCGGGTCCGTTGCGCACCCGAGGTCGACCCGCTCGACGCGGCGGCGGTCGTCGCGGTCGCCCGGCGCGAGGCGGCCGAGCTCGTCGTGATCGGGCCGGAGGCGCCACTGGCGTCGGGCGTCGCCGACGCGCTGATCGAGGCCGGGTTCGCTGTCTTCGGGCCGACGGCGGCGGCGGCCCGCATCGAATCGAGCAAGGCGTTCTGCCACGAGGTCGCCGTCGCGGCCGGGGTCCGGATGGCGAGGGGCGCTGCATTCCACGACGCCCAGGAAGCGATCGCCCACGCGCGGGTCCTGGCAGCGGATGGCAACGGCGTGGTCGTCAAGGCCGATGGGCTTGCCGCCGGGAAGGGCGTCACCGTGTGCGACTCGGCGCAGGCTGCCGAGCGAGCCATCAACGAGCTCGCGACAGCGTCCGCGGCCCGGGCGACGGCCGAGTCCGCCGGAACCGACTGGGTCGTCGTCGAGGAGCGGCTCCGGGGTCGCGAGGCGAGTCTGATCGCGTTGTGCGACGGACGCCTGGCGATCGCCCTTCCGATGGCCCGCGACCACAAGCGGCTGCTCGATGGCGACATGGGTCCCAACACGGGCGGGATGGGCGCGTACAGCCCGCTTCCGGATCTCCCCGACGAGGCCGCGGACGACCTCCTTGCGGCCTTCCACCGACCGATCCTGGCCGAGCTGGCTCGCCGCGGAACACCGTTCCGGGGCGCGTTGTACGCCGGCCTGATGCTGACCGACGACGGGCCGATCCTGCTCGAATGCAACGCCCGCTTCGGTGACCCCGAGACGCAGACGATCCTGCCCCGCCTTGCGGTCGCGCTCGGGCCGATCCTGCTCGCGGCGGCGCGGGGCGACCTCTCGGCGGCAGTCTCGACCATGTCTGGCGTGGTCCCTGGCGCCGGACGGCTGCCGACACTCCCCGGGACGACGGTCGCGATCGTGCTCGCCGCGGCGGGCTACCCCGGGACACCACGGACCGGTGACGCGATCGAGGGGCTGGCCGACGCGGCGACGACCGGGGCGTTGGTCTTCCATGCGGGCACCGTTCGCGACGGTGACGGCACGTTCAGGACGTCGGGCGGGCGCGTGCTGTCGGTGGTCGGTCGGGGCCCGGACCTCGACGCCGCCAGGCTGAACGCGAATGCAGCTGCCGACCGCATCCAGGCCGCGGGTCTCCAACGTCGTCACGACATCGCGGCGGGGTCGATCCCGGCCGCCGCACCGCGTGCCGATGCGATCGGGGCGCTGGCCCGATGATCCCGCGCTACACGCTCCCGGAGATGGGCGCCATCTGGTCCGAGATCGCGCGTTTCGATGCGATGCTCAGGGTCGAGCTGGCGGTCGCGCGTGCACAGGCGGGCCGGGGCCAGATCCCGTCCGAGGCGCTCGCGGCCATGGAGACCCGGGCGCGCATCGACGTCGATCGGATCGCTGAGATCGAGCGCACGACCGACCACGACGTCATCGCCTTCGTGAGCCAGGTCGCCGAGAGCGTCGGGCCGGAGGGTCGCTTCCTCCACCTCGGTCTGACCAGCAGCGACGTGGTCGACACGGGGCTGGCGCTCCAGCTCCGGGCCGCCGGCGCTCGGCTCCTGGCGGACATGGATCGGCTGCTGGTCGTGCTGATCGCCCGCGCCAGGGCGGAGGCGGGAACCCTGATGATGGGTCGGACCCACTCGGTCCACGCCGAGCCGACCACCCTCGGGCTCAAGCTCGCCGGCTGGGCCTTCGAAGTCGACCGGGGTCGGACCCGACTGGCCACCGCGGTCGACGAGATCGGGACCGGCAAGATCTCCGGCCCGGTCGGAACGTACAGCCACCTCGGCCCCGACCTCGAGGCGGAGGTGCTGGCTGATCTCGGACTCCACCCGGACGCGGTCAGCACGCAGATCGTGCAGCGCGATCGGCACGCCGCGTTGCTGACGGCGATCGCGATCGTGGGCGGGTCGCTCGAGCGCTTCGCGACCGAGGTCCGCAACCTCCAGCACACGGAGATCGGCGAGCTCCAGGAGCCGTTCAAGGTCGGTCAGAAGGGTTCATCGGCGATGCCCCACAAGCGCAACCCGATCCTGTCGGAACGGATCGCGGGGCTCGCTCGCCTGCTCCGCGGCTACGCGCACACCGCGCTGGAGGATCAGCCGCTCTGGCACGAACGCGACATCAGCCACTCGAGCGCCGAACGGGTGATCCTGCCCGACGCGACGATCGTGCTCGACTACATGCTGGTGCGGATGACC
>DASYJV010000405.1:0-13918 GCA_035996105.1 Candidatus Limnocylindrales bacterium
ATCCTGATGCGGATCACGGACGCCGTCCTCGCATTCCCGGTCCTGCTCGTGGCGATCGCCCTGGTCGCGATCGTGGGGCCGAGTCTCGGGCTGGTGATCGTCGTGATCGCGGCCGTCCTCTGGACGGCGACGGCGCGGATCATGTACAGCGTTGCCCTCGTCGTCCTGTCCAGCGACTTCGTCTCGGCCGCCACGGCGATCGGGGTGTCGAACCGGCGGATGATCGTCCGCCACGTCTTGCCACATCTCCTGCCGCTGATCATCGTGTACGCCACGCTCGGGATCGCCACGACCGTCCTGTTCGAAGCGACGCTGTCGTTCCTGGGTGTGGGCGTACCCCCGCCCGCGGCGTCATGGGGTGGCATGATCATCGAGCACGTCGGCTACTACCGGACCGATCCCCGGGTCGTCGCGCTCCCGGGCCTCGCGATCATGGCGACGATCCTCGCGTTCAATCTCCTCGGGGACGCCCTTGCCGACGCCCTCGATCCCCGGCATTGGCGTTGATGCCTAGTCGGCGCTGAACCGACCTCGGAAGGGAGGGTGTCGTGCGATCGATCCAGGTCCACCAGAGGGTGACGGCCATGGGGGTGGCGATCCTGCTCGTGGCAAGCGCCTGCCAGGCCCAGAGCTCACCGGCCCCATCGGCGCCAGGCGGAGTTCCGGGCTCGGCTGCCACCACGCCCGGGGCGAGCACGCCGGCCGCGTCGAGTGCCGCCAGCGCCTCGGCCGGAATCCCGCAGGGCGGGACGCTGTCGATCGGCTGGAATGGCGAGATCCAGTGGCTCGATCCCGCGATCGGCTATGACGTGACCTCGTGGCCGGCCGAACGTCTCATGTTCGAGCCACTCCTCGCCTACGACCAGGGCACCAGCCTCGTGCCACTGCTCGCCGATGGCATGCCGACCGCCTCGGCGGACGGCAAGACCTACACCGTCAAGATCCACACCGGCGTCAACTTCGTGAATCAGGACGGCAGCGTCCTTCGGCCGATGACCGCCGACGATGTCGCGGCGTCGATCAACCGCGTCCTCAACCCGAACCTGAAGCCGAACCCGTCCCCGGTCGGCGGCGGCTTCTTCGGGAATATCGTGGGCGCCGCCGACGTCCTCGCGAGCAAGGCGCAGACCGCGTCCGGGATCAAGGTCATCGACCCGACGACCGTGGAATTCGATCTCGTCAATGCGGACGCGACGTTCCTCAACGTCCTCGCCACCCCGTTCGCCTCGATCGTGCCAAAGGAGCTGGCCGGCACCGACGCCACGGCCTTCTCGGCGAAGCCGGTCGGCACGGGTCCGTATCTGTTCAAGAGCTATGCCAAGGGCCAAGGTGCCGTGTTCGTCAAGAACCCCTCGTACTGGCAGGCGGGCCAGCCATATCTGGACCAGATCGAGTACCGGACCGGCCAGGACGACAACACGATGCTCCAGCAGATCGAAGCCGGAACGCTCGATCTGATGGGCGATCCGCTGCCGCCGGCACAGTTCACCGATGTCACTACGAATTACGCCAGCCAGGTCGTCCACCACACGATCGTCAATGTCGACTACGTGTTCATGGATACCCAGCAGGCGAACAGCGGACCGTTCAGCAACGTCAAGGTCCGCCAGGCCGTCAACTACGCGATCGACAAGGCCGCGATCCTGCAGATCTCGCATGGCGCGGGCGTGCCGGCGAATTGCATCTACCCACCGGACCTCCCGGGGTACGACGCGACCTGCAATCCGTATCCGCATGACGTGGCCAAGGCCAAGCAGCTGATGAAGGACGCAGGATTCGCGGCCGGCTTCGACACGAAGTTCTACACGGACACGACGGATCCGGATCCGCAGATCGGCGCGTCGATCCAGCAGGACCTGGCGGCGATCGGGATCCGCACCCAGATCGTCTCGCAGGAATTCGCGACGTTCCTCGACACGATCGAGACACCGCACAAGGCGCCGATCGGCTGGGTGGGCTGGTTCCAGGACTACCCGGATCCATCGGACTTCATCGATCCGATCCTGTCATGTGCCACGGCGGTCAAGGGCGGCGCCAACGCGGCGCTTTACTGCAACAAGGCGGTCGATGCGCTCGCCGCCACGGCCAAGGGCGAGACCGACCCGACCAAGCGGCTCGCCGACTACCAGCAGATCCAGACGACGATCATGGCCGACGCGCCGTGGGCGCCGTTCCGGCACCAGGAGTGGTACACGCTGGTCGGCAAGGGCGTCGGCGGGTTCCAGATCCACCCGGTCTGGCAGTACGACGTCCGGAACCTCTGGAAGAAGCCGGCCTAGTGAGCTGAGCCGCCCGAAGCAAGCCCGAACGATCGCGAGTGGCCAGCTACATCGTCCGCCGGCTCGGCTGGTCGGTGGTCGTCCTGTTCGCGATCGCCATCGTGACCTTCGTCGTGACCTATATCCTGCCGGCGGACCCGGCCCGGATGATCGCCGGGATCCGGGCCACGCCGGAGGATGTCGACCGGATCCGACATGCGCTCGGGCTGGACCAGCCATTCCTGGTCCAGCTCGCGCGATACCTCGGCCGGCTGCTGGGTGGCGACTTCGGCCACTCGTATATCCAGAACCGGGAGGTCCTGTCGCTCATCGTCGAGCGCCTCCCGGCGACCCTGCAGCTGGCCGCCGCGGGGTTGCTCGTGGAGCTCGCGATCGGTCTTCCGCTCGGTGTCTTTGCCGCGACCCGGAAAGGCACCTGGCCCGATCGTCTCTCGACCCTGCTGACGATCGTGCTGGTCTCGGCGCCGTCGTTCCTGGTCGGCTACCTCTTGCTGAATTTCCTCGCCTTCCAGCCCCAGCTGCTGGCCCACGTCGAGATCTTCCCGATCGGCGGGTACAAGCCGTTCGATATCCGGTACCTGGCGCTGCCGGCGCTCACGCTCGGGTTCAGCGGCGCCGCCTATTACACGCGACTAACCCGGACCGCGATGATCGATGAGCTGGCCCGGGATTACATCCGGACCGCGCACGCCAAGGGCCTGCGCCATCGGACGGTCCTGTGGCGGCACGCCTTCAAGAACGCCTTCGGGCCCGTGCTCAGCCAGATCGGGCTCGACCTGGGGTTCTTTCTGGGCGGCGTCGTCGTCGTCGAGCGCGTCTTCTCGTGGCCTGGGATCGGCAAGCTCGCGGTCGACTCGATCGTCACGGCCGACGTCCCGTTGATCCTGGGCACGGTCCTCTTCGGTACGCTGTGCGTCGTGCTGGCCAACCTGGCGGTCGACGTCGCCCAGGTCCTGATCGATCCACGGATCCGTCGATGACCTACTCGATCGTCGCCCTCGATCCCGTGACCGGTGATCTTGGCGTGGCCGTCCAATCGAAGTTCCTCGCCGTCGGGGCGGTCGTCCCGTGGGCGCGGGCCGGCGTCGGAGCCATCGCCACCCAGGCGTTCGCGCAGGTCGGCTACGGGCCAGACGGGCTCGCGCTGCTGGCTGGTGGAGCGTCCGCCGAGCAGGCCGTGGCGAGCCTCGTCGGGGATGACGATCTGCGCGATGCACGACAGGTCGGCGTCGTTGACGCGCGCGGCGGCTCGGCCACGCATACCGGTCGGCACTGCTTCGCATGGGCCGGTGGGCGGACCGGCCCGGGATTTGCTGCCCAGGGGAACATCCTTGCGGGCCCCGGGGTCGTCGACGGTCTTGCCGACACCTTCCTGGCGGGCGGCCGGCCGTTCGCTGAGCTGCTGGTCGACTGCCTGGCGGCCGCCGATGCGGCTGGTGGCGATCGCCGCGGTCGAGAGTCCGCCGCGCTGCTCGTCGTCCGAGCCGGCGGCGGCTACGGCGGCGGCAACGACCGCTGGATCGATCTGCGGATCGACCATCACGACGACCCGATCGGCGAGCTGGGTCGGCTCCTCGACCTCCAGCACCTCTACTTCGACCGGCCGACCCCGGGCGATCTCGAGGTCGTCGATGAGCCGACGGCGGGCGAGATCCGCGCGATCCTCGAGTCGCTCGGCGCGGCACCCGGCGGCCGGTTCGGAGCGGTCTACGCGCCGATGTCGGGAGCCACCCTCGGCGAGACCGAGCCCCGGCCGTGGGTCGGAGCGGCCCGAGCCCTGCCACCGAACTGGGACGCGGTCTGGCAGCGAGCGCTTGACGACTGGATGGCGGTCGAGAACCTCGAGGAGCGGGCCGCGGCCCCCGGCTGGATCGACCGGCGCGTCCTCCAGGTCCTTCGTGCCAGACGGTAGCTCCAGGTACCACAATGGCGGCCCATGGAACGGCTCTCCCGCGTCGTCGGACCAGCCTCGACCAATGTTCTCGTCCTCGCGGACCCGCGCTCACGCGAGGCGATCGCGATCGACACGGCCATCCCGTCGCTCGACTGGATCGCGACGGAGCTGGCCGCACGGGCCTGGACGCTCAAGCTGATCGTCTCGACGCACGGTCACTGGGACCACATCGGCGACAACGCCGCCGTCGCCACCCACACGGGCGCCGAGATCGCCGTCCACCCGCTCGACCGCGAGCGGCTCACGAACCCCCGGCCGCTCTATGCCCCGTTCGAGATCCCGCCATCCGTCCCTGCCATCGAGCTCGCCGAGGGCGGCGTCATCCGGTTCGGGGAGATCCGGCTCAGCGTGCTGCATACCCCCGGTCACACCGAGGGCTCGGTCTGTCTGCTCGAGGAGGACGAGGGCCTGCTCTTCGCGGGTGACACGCTCTTCGCGGGCGGCTGGGGCCGGGTCGACCTCCCGGGCGGCGACGCCGACGCCATGGTGGCGTCGATGGCCCGGCTCACCGATCTCGAGGACAGGGTCGGGGTCTTTCCGGGCCACGGCCCGGCCACGACGATCGGTCGCGAGCGGGCGTGGATGGAGCTTGTCCGCGATGGCGGTCGACTGTTGGCCTGATCCCGATCAGCGTCGGAGGTCGCGGTAGTAGGCGGTCCCGCGGCTGTGCTCCTCGAAGCCGAGACCCTCGTACAGCCCGAGTGCGCCGGTGGCGTTTTCCGTGTCGACGCCGAGCATGGCTTCGTCGAGACCCGCTTGGCGGAGCTTGACCAGCGCGATCGAGGTGAGCGCGGTGGCCAGCCCGCGCCGACGCCACGGGCGGCGAACGCTGATGTGCTCCAGCCAGCCACGCCTGACGCCCAGTCGCCGGTTCTCTTCCGGCCAGACCCAGCTCTGGACGACGCCGGCCACCTCGTCGCCGTCCCAGGCCACGACCCACAGGTTCGTGTCGAGCTCCGGAAGGTTGTAGGTCCTGGCGTAGTCGCCCTCGACCATCTCGCGGTGGCCCCAGTGGTCGCGGAACGCCTCGTTCTCGGCATCGAAGATCACGCGGTGCTGATCCTCGATCACGGGCCGGACCTCGAGGCCCTCGGGGATCGGCACCGGATGCACCCCGTCGAGCGTCGGCCGTCGCATGAGGTAGAAGTGCCTGATCGGTTCGAAGCCGGCCTTGTCGATGAGGACGCGATGGCCCGTCTCGGTGTCCTGCGCGAACGCCCGGACGGTGACCGGCGTGCCCGGGTCCTCGCGCGACGCCCGAACCCGGACACGCGCGAGGTTCCAGCCCAGCAGCGCCGTCCCGAGACCACGACGTCGGAAGGCGGGATCGACCGCGCCCCAGATCTCATAGGTCGGGACCCCGTCCCGCATCGCTCGTTCGACGCCGGCGGCCGCGACGACCCGATCGTCGGCCTCGGTGAGCACGACGTCATGGATGGGATCGGCGCCTTCACCGGCCTCCATCTCCAGCCGGAGCTCGGTCGGCGTCGGCATCCACGGGATCCCATCGGACGTGTGCGCCGCGATCAGCAGCGTGGACAGTCGCTCGTAGTCGGAGGCATCGAGGAAGGACCGCGTCCGAAGGCCCGGGATCGCGGGAGCCCCGTCGAGCTCGAGCCATCGAGGCGTGCTCGACGTGCCCATCACGTGTCCCCTCCGTATTTGCGGTGCATGTGCTGTTCGACCGATCTGTGGATGACCCGCCAGGTCCGGCGGTATTCGGCCCTGGCTCGAGGGTCGCCCTCGCGGACGGCGCGCGCACTCTCGCGTTCGAGCTTGCGGAAGCTCGCCAGCCGCTCCGGGCTCAGCGTTCCGGCCGCCAGCGCCGCACGAACGGCGCAGCCGGGCTCCGCCTCGTGGCTGCAATCGCTGAAGCGGCACGTCGCGGCGAGATCGGCGATATCGTCGAAGGCCGATCCCACGCCGACCTCGGCGCCGAGGACCTCGAGCGCGCGGATGCCCGGGGTGTCGACGAGGAACGCGCCACCGGGCAGCTCGAAGAGCTCGCGATGGGTCGTCGTGTGGCGCCCGCGTGAGTCGGACGCCCGGACCTCGGCCGTCGCCTGGCGGTCCTCGCCGAGGAGTGCGTTCACCAGGGTCGACTTGCCGACGCCGGAGGAGCCGAGGATCGCGGCCGTGACGCCGGTCGGCAGCTGGGCCAGCAACGCATCGAGCCCCTGCCCCGTCCACGCGGAGACGGCGACGGTGGCGACGCCGGGGGCGATCGCTTCGACCGCGACCAGCCGACCGTCGATATCGTCCGCCAGGTCGGCCTTGTTGAGGACGACGACCGGCCTGATCGCGCTGGACGCAGCGATGGCCAGGTAGCGCTCGATCCGGCGCAGGTTGAAGTCGTTGTCGAGCCCTGCGACCAGGAGTGCGACATCGATGTTCGAGGCCATGACCTGTTCATCGTCGAGGCGGCCGCCCCGCCGGCTGCCGTCTGCGGCGACCCGCTTGAAGACGCTCCGTCGTGGCAGCACGGCGGTCACGACGTCATCCGCGTCGAGGACCACCCAGTCGCCGACGGTCGGAAAGTCGGAGTGGGCGAGCGCGGCGAAGCGGAAGGCGCCCGACACGGCGACCGTTCGATCCCCCGCGGCGTCGCGCACGATCGACGTGTCGCGATGGACCGCGACGACGCGGGCCGCCCGGAGCCCCTGCGCCGCGAACGGCGCAAAGGCTTCGGTCCAGCCGGCATCCCAGCCGAGCGGTCCGGCCGGGGTCGGGTCGGTCGTCACGTCAGCCGACCCGCTTGAGCTTGCCGGTGCGCTTGGCGTAGCGCTCCGCGCGCCCGAAGGCCCACAGCCCGAATGGGATCAGGACGGCGCCCATGACGACGAGCGGCCAGACGTCCCCGAGCAGCGCGGTGACGGGCTTCCCCTGGAGGAGGCCGGCTCGCACGCCGTCGAGGACGTAGGTCGCCGGCGAGAGATGGGAGAGGACGCGCATCCACGGCGGCAGGACGTCGATCGAGTAGTACACCCCGCTGACGAGCAGCAGGCAGGACTGGAGGACGAAGGTCATCTGCGCGCCGCGCTCCACGTACAGCAGGGGCAGGATCGCGGCGATCATCCCGATCCCCACGAAGCTGAACGAGCCGAGCAGCATGAACGCGACGGCCGTCATCGGATCGGCCGACGAGAAGTCGAGCTGCGGGAAGAACAGGACAAGGGCGACGAAGATCACCGCGGTATGGATGAGCCCGTAGACCATCGCGTAGACGACCGAGCCGAGCAGCTGCGACGAGCGTCGGATGGGTGCCATCATCGTGTACTCGAGCGTGCCTTCCCAGCGCTCGACCGTGATGGTCTCGGCGATCCAGCTGAAGACGACCGACAGGTAGTTCCAGAAGATGGCCCCGATCATCAGCGTCAGCAGCAACCGTTCGTTGCCCTGGTCCGCACCGATGAGCGAGATCGAGAGCGCGCCCGCGACCGAGTAGACCAGGAACGCGAGTTCCCAGCCCCAGTAGCGGCGGGTCAGGTTGAAGTTGCGCTCGATGAAGGCGTACGAGGCCCTCAGCTCATGGGCGACGGCGGTCACGGGTCGATCTCCAGGTGGGGAGTCGGTCCGGCCCGGTCAACGGGACCGGACCGACTCGAGTGAGGGTTCCGCCGCAAGACGGGCACCGAGCCGGATGAACCGGTACCCGATGGCCTGGCGGACGGATGGGGAAGGCTGGCGCGCCGCTCGCTGCATGGTCGCGAACGCGATCTCGCGTTCGATCCGGTCCTGCGCGAGCTTGGCGCTGACTTCGATGGTTTGGAACATGGTGATCACCTCCTTTCAGTCGGTCTCGGCGTCGTCCTCCTCGACGTCGTCGTCGAGGGAACGGCCGGTGTAGGTCATGAACACGTCTTCGAGGGTCGTCGTTCGACCCGGCTCGGCGGCGATGAGGGCCTTGAGACCCGCCGGGCTCTCCTCGGCGACGACCTTGCCGTCGTTGAGGATCGTGATCCGGCCGCACAGGCGTTCCGCTTCGGCCAGGTCGTGGGTGGTGAGGACGATGGTGGCGTCGTGGGTCTCACGCAGTTCTTCGATGAATGCCTGGACGTCGAGCTTCGAACGCGGATCGAGTCCGGTCGTCGGCTCGTCGAGGAGGAGGAGGGTCGGGCTCGTCAGGAGGGCTCGCGCGATCGCGACCTTCTGCTGCATCCCCCGGCTCATCTGTTCGATCGGGCGATCGACTCGCTTGGCCGAGATGCCGAGCCGCTCGAGGATCCGCAGCGCGTCCGCTCGCGCGGTCTTGCCGTCGAGTCCGTAGAGCCGGGCGGCGAACAGCAGGTTCTCCATCGGGCTCAGCTTCTTGAAGAACGCAGCGTCCACGCTGACCCGGTTGATCAGGCGCTTGACTGCCATCTCGTCGCGGACGATGTCGTGTCCGAAGACCTCGACCCGGCCCTCGTCGAGGGTCAGGAGTCCGCAGATCAGCCGGATGAGCGTCGACTTCCCGGAGCCGTTGGCACCGAGGATCCCGTGGATGTCGCCGCGCTCGAGACGCATCGACACATGCGAGATCGCGATCACCGGCTTCTTCTTCCGTCCCACGACGAACCGCTTGCTGACGTCGTCGATCAGGAGCGCAGCCGGACCTGCCGGTCGGACGACCGCCTGGATCGCCGCCTGCTGGACGGGCCGGCCCGTCGAGCCATTCTTCAATTGTGGGTCCATGGTGGTCGTCACTGGAGACTCCGGTCGATGGGCTGGCGGTGGTCGAATGCAGAAGAGCCGCGGGCTCGGATCCGACGGGTGTCGTCGGGGGCCGCGGCTCTGGTGGTCGATCCGTGCCGGTCGGGCAGGAAGGGCATCAAAAAAGCCGGGGCCCTGATCTGGCCCACGGCTCTGGTTTCGTCCGGAAGGCGGTCCTGCCGCCTGCGGTCTAGCTCGAGATGGGCACAGATCTCCCGTGCGGGTATGCGCCATTGGGCGCAACGCATCGGGTGAGGAGCGTCTGCATCGTCATTCGGAGCCGCCTCCTCGTGGACTGTCCTGTGCGCGCGACATGCGAGCCGGACGGGAGTCTACCGGGCTGGCGGAAGGGGTGTCAACCCGGATCGCACGGCCTCGCCGGTGGACGTCGGCGATTGGCGTACGCTCCGGCGATGGCCGACCATCTGCCCGAGCCGAGATCGATCGTCGAGCTGCTCGCCGCGGGGACCCTTGACGCACAGCTCGCCGCGCAACTCTGGCTGCTCGTCGAGGCGCGAGTCCCGATCGTCGTCGCGGCCGGGGCGCAGGGCACCGGCAAGTCGACGCTTCTCGATGCGCTCCTCGACTTCCTGTCGCCGGGGATCCGCCTCGTCGAGCTGGCCGGCGAGGCGGAGACCTTCGCCTGGCTCCCGCAGGCGTCGGAGCTGGGTTGGGCCGGTGTGGCGCGCCCGGCACCCGGCGGCGATCCGGCGCGCGTGGAGACGACCGTCCTGTTCGCGCCGGAGCTCTCGGACCACCTCCCGTCGTACACCTGGGGCGAGGCCGCGCGTGTCGCCGTTCGGGCCGCATCGATCGGCTATGGACTGGCCGCCACGGTCCACGCCGATTCACTCGACGAGGTCCTCGACGTGCTCCGCAGGCCGCCGGTGCGGCTGCTGGATGACGAGCTTTCGCACCTCGGCGTCGTGCTGGTGCTGCGCCGCCTGGACGGTGGCCGCCGCCGGGTCGTCGCGGCCCATTACGTTCGGCCGGTCGCCCGCGACCTTCACGGTCACCTCCAGCGTCTCGGGCCCGCCGTCCTCGCGACCTGGGACCCGGTCGAGGACGCCTTCGAACACTTCGGGTGGGGCGTCACGCCGGAGCTGGCGACCCGCATCGGGCGTCACGCGGGCGACTTCGAGATCGAGGTCGATCGCCGCCGCGAGCTCCTCGAGGGCCTGGTTGCGAGCGGCGTCACCGAGCCGCGACGCGTTCGCGACGCCATCCGAGCCTATCGGCCGGCTGGGCCGTTTGACGCTCGGGAGACCGACGCTTAGGCTCGCCCTCCGAGGCCGGCCACCGCAGCGGGAGAGACCGTGGAACCCATCGAACACAGCGCTCCCGAACCGACCACCCTCGCCCAGCTGCGTTCGTCGGGCTGGAAGCCCAGGACGGTCAAGGAGGAGCTTCGGGCCAACCTCCTGACGCGCATCGCCTCGGGGAGCCAGCCGTTCCCGGGCGTGGTCGGCTACGAGGATACGGTCGTGCCGGCCATGGAGAACGCGATCCTTGCCGGCCACGACCTCGTCTTCCTCGGCGAACGCGGTCAGGCGAAGACGCGGCTGGCCCGACTGCTCGTCGGACTGCTCGACCCGTGGCTGCCGGCCGTCGCGGGCGGCGAGCTCAACGACGACCCGACGGCACCGATCAGCCCCGCCGCGCGTGCGATCGTGGACCGCGACGGCGAGGGGACTGCCATCGACTGGATCCCGCGCGACCGTCGGTACGCGGAGAAGCTGGCGACACCGGACATCACCATCGCCGACCTGATCGGCGAGGTCGATCCGATCAAGGTCGCCGAGGGTCGCTACCTCTCCGACGCGCTGACGCTCCATTACGGGCTCATCCCGCGTGCCAACCGGGGGATCGTCGCGATCAACGAGCTGCCTGACCTCGCCGAACGGATCCAGGTCGGCCTGCTCAACATCCTCGAGGAGCGCGACGTCCAGATCCGCGGCTTCATCCTCCGCTTGCCGCTCGACCTGTACATGGTCGCCTCGGCGAACCCGGAGGACTACACCTCGCGTGGCCGGATCATCACCCCGCTCAAGGACCGCCTCGGCTCGCAGATCCGGACGCACTACCCACGAACGCTCGAACACGAGATGACCATCGTCCGCCAGGAGAAGCACCGCTTCGAGCTCGACGAGGGGACGCCCGCCGTCGTCGTCCCCGCATTCATGGAGGAGCTCGTCGCGGAGCTGACCCATCTTGCTCGCCGTTCCCCCGAGATCAGCCAGCGGTCCGGGGTCAGCGTCCGCGTCTCGGTGGCGAACGCCGAGGTCCTTGAAGCGGCGGCCCTCAAGCGCGCCGTCCGGCTGGGGGAGCCCGTGGCCGCGCCGCGCGTCTCCGATCTGGGGGCCGTCGTGGCGTCGACCGCGGGCAAGGTCGAGCTGGAGACGGCCGGCGACGAATCGCCCGAGGAGCGGATCGTCGAGCGGCTCATCACCAAGGCCCTGCACACGACCTTCACGCGGCGCGTCTCGCTCGATGACCTGGAAGGCGTCGTCGAGGCTTTCGAGGACGGTTTCACGGTCGAGACCGGCGACCGGACGCCGTCGCGCGACTATGTCGCCTGGATGCGCGAGATCCCGGGGCTCGGCGAGTCGGTGCGCGGTCTCGGGGCATTCGATGTCACCGACGGGGCAGAGGAGCCGGCCGTCGTCGCCTCGGCCGTCGAGTTCCTGCTCGAGGGCCTTCATCTGGCCAGGCGGCTCAACAAGGACCGGGTCCCCGGCGGGACGGTCTACCACCGGTGACCGCGTACTCCCCGGATCCACGCGACCTCGGTCCGGAAGCGCCGCGTCGCCCCGGGGTCCGTGGGCGGGCCGATGGTCGCGACGCCGCGCCGGCCGACAGCCTCGCATCCCGCGCGCGGTATGCCGCCTGGGACGGCAGCCAGGAGGTGGCCGACCTCGACGCGGACGAGATCCTGGACGCGCTCGCTGACGACGTCATGGCCGAGGGCGACCTGACCGAGGCGCTGCGGCGGTTGATGGAGCGCGGCTGGCGCAGCGGCGATCCGACGCGCGGCGAGATGGCCGGTCTCCAGGATCTCGTCGACCGGCTGGAGCGCCGGCGCGAGGCGATGCTCGAGCGCTACGGGCTTGGCGACGTGCTGGGCGACATCCGTCGCGAGCTCGACGAGATCGTCGCCACGGAACGGGCCGGGGTTGAGCGTCGCCTGGACGACGCCTCGCGGACGGGCGAGCCTGGCGATCCGGGCGATCCGGGCGCGCCCGATCCTGACTCGACCGATCAGCCCGGCTCGGACGCCGCCCTCCGGTCGATGCTGCGCGATATCGCGGCTCGACGCCTCGACCAGCTCGACGCGTTGCCTCCCGACGTCGGCGAGCGGGTCCGCGGTCTCCAGGACTACGACTTCCTCGAGCCCGGCGCTCGCGAACAGTTCGACGAACTCGTCAAGCGGCTCCAGGGCCAGGTCCTCGACCAGTTCGTGGCCGGGATGTCCGAGGCGATCCAGTCGATGCGCCCGGAGGATCTGGCCGCGAACCGCGAGATGGTGCGCGACCTCAACGAGCTCATCCGCGAGCGCATCGGTGGCGGTGAGCCCGACGTGTCGCAGTTCCTCGCCAGGCACGGCCGGTTCTTTCCGGGCGCGAGCACCTTCGACGACATCATCGACCAGCTCGCGCAGCGGATGGCGGCGATGCAGTCGCTCCTGCGATCGATGACGCCGGCCCAGCGCGCCGAGCTCGAGTCGATGATGTCGGCGCTCCTGCGCGACGATCGGCTGCTGGTCGATCTCGCCCAGCTGGCCGCGAACCTCGATCTGCTCCTGCCGGGCGGGCTGGGCGATCGCGTGCCGTTCGGCGGCGATGAGCCACTTGGCCTCGAGGGCGCGCTCGCCCAGATGGCGCGGCTGCAGGCCATGGACCGGCTCGGCGACGCCTTGTCCGACATCGAGTCGCCCGGAGATCTCGCCAGGATCGACCGCGACGAGATCCGCGAACTGCTGGGCGACGACGCCGCGAGCGAGCTGGACGCGCTCGACGATCTCGCGCGGCGGCTCGAGGAGGCCGGCTACCTGACCCGCGATGGCGACCGCCTGGAGCTCACCCCCCGAGGGAGCCGCAGGATCGGCCAGAAGGTCCTCGATGACCTCTTCGCCCGGCTCCAGCGCGACGCATTCGGCGGGCACCGGATCGACCGGGGGGGTCGCGGCGGCGAGCGAGAGGAGGCGACGAAGCCGTACGAGTTCGGCGACCCGTTCCATCTCGATCTGCGCGGGACGATGTTCAATGCCCTGGCCCGCGAGGAGAACGCCCCGGCGGTGCGCGCCGCCAGCCCAGACCGTCGGATCCACCTGCGTGCCTCGGACTTCGAGGTCCACCGGACCGAACAGCTGACCCAGACCTCGACGGTCCTGCTCGTCGACATGAGCCGCTCCATGCTGCTCCGGGGCTGCTTCCTCGCGGCCAAGAAGGTCGCGGTCGCGCTCGACACGCTGATCCGCACGCAGTACCCCCGGGATCACCTGTCGGTGATCGGCTTCGCCTATTACGCCCGCGAGATCCGCCCCGGCGCGCTCGCGGAGCTGAGCTGGCATGGCTACGAGTACGGTACGAACCTGCAGCACGGCCTGCTCCTCGCCCGCCGGATCCTGGAGCGCAACCCGGCGGTCAACAAGGAGATCGTGGTCATCACCGACGGCGAGCCGACGGCCCATTTCGAGAACGGCCAGGTCGAGTTCAACTATCCGCCCACTCGGCGAACCATCCAGGAGACCCTGCGTGAGGTCCAGCGATGCACGAAGGCGGGGATCACCATCAACACGTTCATGCTCGAACGGTCCCGCGCGCTGGCGGAGTTCGTGGCGCTGATGACCCGGCTCAACCGCGGCCGGGCCTTCTACGCGACGCCGGAGCACCTCGGCGAATACGTGCTCGTCGATTTCGTCAGCCGCCGGACCAGGAAGGTCAGCTGAGATAGAGCCGGCTGGCGTAGAGTGCATCGGCGCACGCTCCGACCC
>DASYJV010000406.1:0-2583 GCA_035996105.1 Candidatus Limnocylindrales bacterium
AGCGCGATCGACAGGACCCACGACCAGGCCTCGCGGGTCGAGCCTGGAAGCATCGGTCTCGCTCCGTTCGTCCTCACGGGCACGCGACCTGGGGTCTGGGCGCCGGGCCGGCGGCTCCGATGCAGGTGGTGACGTAGACGCGCACGGTCGTCGAGGCGGACCCGTTGATCCCTTCAGCGGCCGGCGTGGCGAAGACCGCCCGGTATTCGGTGTCCAGACCCGGCCGCTGTGCGAGGAGGTAGGTCCCGGCGGCGGCGCCGGCGGCCATGGTCCCCGCCGCGATCCAGGCGGTGGCACCGGGCGCCCGACGCTGGAGCGTGACGATCCGGCCGGCGACGGGGTTGCCGCCCAGCCGGCCGTAGGATGCGAGCGCGGCCACCTTCAGGGTCGCGGTCAGGGTCGTTGCGTCGCCCACCAGGACCGCGGCGGGCGCGGCGGTCAGCGTCACGACCGTCGCGAGGTCGAGGCAGGCCGAATACTTCGCCACCCAGGTCGGGACGTCGTACTGCAGCTGGAGCGAGGCGACATCGCAGCGACCGAGGGTGTGCATGTTCCAGCCCGCGGCCGGCTTCGTCCGCGAGAAGGTCTGGACGACGGCGTCGTCGTAGTCGGACTCGTCGGACCAGTTGACGTGGTGGCCGAGGCCCTCGACGTGCCCGAACTCATCGAGCGCGATCGTCTCCGCGTCATAGCAGCCGGACGGTGGCGCGCTGTACGACTGGCACCATCGGAGCGTCCCCCAGTCGAAGACGTGGCCCTGCTCGCGCAGCCACATCGTGAAGCCGGTCGGCGCGTCACGCGTGAAGCAGGCGAGACCATTGACCCCGCAGGTGGCCCCGATGCCATAGCCGATCGGGTTGGCGCCAGCGGCGTCATAGGTGAAGGTGGCGGCCCTGGATCCGCGGCTGGCGTTGGCGTCGTCGGCTGCCGCGCGGATCGCGGTCTTGATGGGCGCCGTCGGTTCCGATCCCGCTCGCCAGCGGAACCGGAGATCCTGGTTCCCGCCGAACACGCCGCCCAGCGCCGGATCGGGGCCGTGGGCGTTGGCGCCCCCGATCGACACGGTGAGGGCCATGACCACGGCGGTGAGGCCCGCGAGCGCGCGTGTCAGCGGGCCGGGGACGCGGGATCCAGTCGTCCTGGTCATCGCACGGCCTCGGCATAATCGACGGTCGAGCCGTCGGGGAGATGGCGGAGCTGTGAGCGGGGCGCGACCGGATCGAGCGGGAGCCGACCCTCTGGGGCGAGCAGGACCCAGCCCGCTGGCAACTGCGTGGCCGCGCCGGCCCCGACGGCCGATGGGTGCAGCCGCAGCCCGTCAGGAAGCGGACCCAGATCAGTTGCGAAGCCGCCGTCCGATGCCAGGCCATGCAGCCGACGTCCGGCTGGACCGACCTCCTCGTGGACCAGCCGGACCCCGTCCGGCGTGGGGATGACCACCGCGAGTCCGGCTGCCCCGGCGATGGTCTGCCGCCGACCGGTCTGCAGGTCGGCCGAGACGATGGGGCAGGGGAGACCGCGGCAGGCCGCATAGGTGATGGCGCGATCGCCGTCCAGACCGATGAGCGTGCCGAGGTCCGGTGACGCAAGGGTCTGGACGATGCCCTCGGGCGAGATGACCCGGGTCCGGCAGGCGGCCTCGCCACACGACTGGACCGCCAGCCGATCGCCGGCGACCTGCCAGCTGAATTCGGTCGTGAACGTGCGCCCGAACCGGCCATCCACGGGGATCGGCGCGAGGACTCGCACTGCGGCGCCACTGCCGTCCAGCGCTCGCCGCCAGACGCCGAGATCGGTCCGGCTCCCGCGATCGACGCGAGTCTCGTACACGGAGCGACCGGCGGGGTCGATGGTGGCCCGTCGGATGACGACCGCTTCCTCGGCGATCGTCCAGGCGCAACCACTGGCCACGTCGATGGCCTGGATCCGCGACGTGACGCCATCATCGGACCCGGCCAGGACGACGCGTCCGAACGGGCCTGCCGCGAACGACTCCGCCGGCAGATCGAGCGCGCGCGTCGCCCCGCCGCCGTCGAGCCCGACGGTCAGCCGCTGCCCGCTCAACCCGCCTGGGCCGTCGAGCCTCGGGTCGAGTCTGAACCACGGCGATCCCCGAAGACCGGCGAGATCCGCCGGCACCGGAGCGCGGGCCGCGGCGCCGCGACCGTCGGGCCCTGGACACGCGGGTGGCGTCCACGATCGGGCGCCGGCGCCGAGCGCCACTGATGCGATGAGCCCCGCCGCGCCGAGCGCGAGGAGTGCCGGACCGATCCTGCGCAGCCATCGTGACCCCACCATGACCCGTTGACCTCCGCCGGCGGATGGGACAGCTGGCGGGAGGAGGCGAGGTGCCGATGGTGCTCGCGAGGCCTTATCGGGCGCTTATCGCCGACCGGGGGAAGGCGCCGCCGTCGGGGTCCCTGTGCTAGGCTCGGCTCGACAATCCGTGTCACGCCGCGTGGTCGCGAAGCCGGTGAGATCCCGGCACAGTCCCGCTACGGTGAACGCCCTTTCGGGGGCGCAAGTCCGGTCGCCGACCCCACGGTGCATGCTCGAACCTTCGAGAGAAAGGTAGGCAGGACC
>DASYJV010000407.1:0-4380 GCA_035996105.1 Candidatus Limnocylindrales bacterium
GCTGATGTCAAGGACGCGCGGCCAGAGGATCCCGTGCGGGTCGATGCCGAGCGGGTTCTTGTGGTGGAGGCTGTTGTCGAGGAAGGCGCCGGCCAGGTTATGGGCCGCCCCGATGGCATGGACGTCGCCGGTCAGGTGGAGGTTGAAATCCTCCATCGGGATGACCTGGCTGTAGCCACCGCCGGCCGCTCCGCCCTTGATCCCGAAGACCGGCCCGAGCGATGGCTGGCGAATATTCACCGCTGCCTTGCGGCCGATGTGGTTGAGACCCTGGGCAAGCCCCACCGATGTCGTCGATTTCCCCTCGCCGAGCGGTGTCGGGGTGATCGCCGTGACGACGACGTACTTGCCGCGCGGGCGTTCGCCCTCGAGCCGGGTGATCGCGTCGAGCCGCACCTTGGCCTTGGTCGGCCCGTAGAGCTCGAGCTCGTCATCCCGGATGCCAAGGTCGCGCGCGACATCGACGATCTGGCGCGGGGTCACTGCCCGGGCGATCTCGAGATCGGTCGGAAAGCTCATCGGTCTCCTCGGAGTGCGACGGACGGTCGTGGTCGGCTGGCGGCCTGGCGTTCGGCAGCGCGGATCAGGTGGGTGAGCAGCAAGGCGTTGGTGAGTGGACCGACGCCACCCGGGACGGGCGTGATCGCTGAGGCGACCAGGGCTGCCGACGCGAAGTCGACGTCGCCCACGATCCGTCCATCGACGACGTTGATGCCGACGTCGACCACGATGGCGCCAGGCCGGAGCATCGGGCCGGTGATCAAGCCCGGCTTGCCGGCCGCGACGACGACGATGTCTGCCCTGCGGACATGACCGGCCAGGTCCCGGGTTCGCCGATGGCAGACCGTGACCGTGGCGTCCTCCTTGACGAGGAGGAACGCAGCCGGCATCCCGACCACTGCGGATCGACCGATCACCACGGCATCGCGACCGGCGATCTCGATCCCCGAGCGGCGCAGGATCTCCACGGCGGCGTGTGCGGTGGCCGGCAGGAACCCGTCATACCCGAGTCTGAGAAGCCCGGCGTTGATCGGGTGGATCCCATCGATGTCCTTGTCCGGGTCGATGGCGTCGATCACCGCGCGGAGCCGGATCGTCGGTGGGAGCGGCATCTGGACGATGACGCCGTCGATGGTCGGGTCGGCGTTGAGCTCGCGCAGGGTCTCGACCACCGCGACCTCCGTCGCTTCGCCCTCGAGCTCCCGAAAGCCCGCCCGGATCCCGACCTTGGTACAGCCCTTCAGGATCTGCTCGAGGTAGACAGTCGACGGCGCATCGCGCCCTACGATCAGGACCGCCAGCCCGGGTGGTCGACCCTGGTCGGCGGTGAACGTAGCGACATCTTCGGCGACCGCGGTCCGGATCTCCCGGGCGATCGGCCCGCCCTCCAGCAGCCGCGCCGTCGGATGCGTCAACTGATCACGCTTCGGTCGTCAGAGGCATCGGTGGACGGGGGTCGCTCCCGACCGCTTCATGTGTCGCGGTGGCCAGGCGTTCGATCTCGGCCACCAGCTCGACGACCCGCGCCATCATGGGTCCCTCGATCTCCGCATCGGCGATGGCGGGCAGATTGATCATCACGTTGGCCGCCGCGCCGCGGCCCGCGGCCTCGGCCAGAAGCGCGGCCACGTTGAGGTCGCTTGCCGCGTTCGTGTTGCTGCGGCCGGCCAGCGCCTCCGCGACCGAGGCGAGCTCCAGGCACGCCTCCACGCAGAGCAGCGGCACCTCCGAAGCGTGGCGCGCGGCGGCGGCGAGCTCACCGTCCCGGAGGCGCTTCTCGTCCTCGGTGTCGCGCGGGAGCTTCCTCGCGGCGGCGAATCCGGCATAGGCGGCCGCGTCGTCGTCGGCCAGCGCGAGGAAGCGGTCCGCGAGCGATCGGCCTCGCTCGGTCGCCCAGAGGTGCAACGCTTCGTGTTCAGCGTACTTGGGGCGGCCCGTCGACAGCGTCGCGACCATCGTGACCAGAGCGGCACCCAGGCTCGCTGCGATCGCCGACGCACTCCCGCCACCAGGGACCGGCGCCGAGGACGCGAGCTGCTCGACGAATGCATCGAGGGTCAGTTCGCGAAAGGGTCTGGCGGGGATCGGGTCCATCCCGGCGATTGTACGGTCGGAGAGGACCCGGGACTGGCCGGGGCGGGCGCGGTACCGGCGCGCCCGCCCCGAGCCCCGAGCTCGGCCAGGCGGCAGGGGAGGGCCGCCGCCGGCCTCGGTCGACGCCTCGGGATCCCAGTTCCCGACGGTCGACGCTTCGTTCGCGGCTCAGGCCGCGCGCCGACGGACCTCGTCGTCCTGGCCGGTGATCGTCCATTTGCGAGAGCGGTGCTGGAACGTCAGGGAGAGCCGGGCCCGCGGGGTGTCGACCTCGAACAACGTCCGTGGGCCGCTGATCACCGGGTAGGCGGATGCCTCCTCACGGACGACCGCGAGACGCGTGATCTCGAGTCGCTGTCCGCCCCACGTGATCTCACGCGGACGACCGTTGAACCAGTCGGTCCGAACCTGGACCTGGACCGGCTCGACTCGGATGAATGCCATCGGGATGGCTCCTTTCCGGGGGCTTGGGTCGCGTCGGTCATGTCGGCCGGGGCACTCGTTCGACAGAACGTCTGTTCGTTTGTGACTCTAGACCGAACAAGTGTTCGATGTCAAGCCTCGTCTATGGGAATCTCGTCGACGTCCGTGTCATCTAGGCTGTCACGCTCGCCATCGGGCGCGGCGGCCACTGCATCGGGCTGGGCCGGCATCCCGCGGGCCCGCCGATCGAGCGGGTTGCGCGGATCGCGCTCGAACGGTGCGGGCAGCCCGGTGCCGAGCAGCCGAGCGCGGGTCACGGCCCGCTCGCCAAAGCGTCGGCGGAGCGCATCGGCGGCCTCGATCGCCCGGCGGTGGCGGGGCTCCCCTGTCTCGAACAGCGCGAGCTGCTCACGCTCGCCGAGGTTCGACGCGGTGACACCCAGGAGCCGGACGCGGATCCCCCGGATCTCGGGCTTCGCCAGCTCGAGCGCCGCGGCATAGATCGGATCGGTGAGATCCGTCGCCTCGGCGAGCGTGCGCTGCCGGGTGATCGTTCGGAAGCTGCTGTCGCGGATCTTCACCGTGACGGTCCCCGCCCGGACGCCCGCCGAGCGCAGGCGGCCGGCGACGCCATCGGCCATGGCCAGGAGCGTCCGTTCGATGACCTCGGGGTCGCTGGTGTCCACGTCGAAGGTGTGCTCGTGGCCGACGGACTTGGCCGGATCGCCTTCGTGGACAGGGTCCGGATCCACCCCGCGCGCCCGATCCACCAGCGAAGCGCCGTGCTTGCCGAACCGGCGCACCACGAGGTCAGGCGCGAGTGCGGCCAGGTCGCCGATCGTCCGGACCCGGTACTCGGCCAGCGCCGCCGTCGTCTTCTCGCCGACCCCCCACAGGCGCCCGATCGGCAGCGGCGCCAGAAAGGCGGCCTCGTCGCCGACCGGCACGACCACGAGCCCGTCAGGCTTGCGCAGGTCCGATGCGATCTTGGCCACGAGCTTCGTGCTCGCGACACCGACCGAGGCGGTCAGTCCGACCTCGTTGCGGACAGCCTCCTTGATCTGTCGGCCGATCGTCTGGCCGTCACCGAAGAGCGCCGCCGATCCGGTCACGTCGAGGAACGCCTCATCGATGGAGATGGGTTCGACGACGGGCGTGAAGCGCCGCAGGATCGACATCACGTCCCGACTGGCGATCTGATACCGACGGCCATCGACCGGCAGGAAGACGGCGTCGGGACAGCGCCGGTAGGCCTCGCGTAGCGACATCGCCGAATGGATACCGAAGACGCGCGCCTCGTAGCTGGCGGCCGACACGACGCCGCGCGCGTCCTCCCCGCCCGCGCCACCGACGACCACCGGCCGACCCCGGAGCTCCGGACGATCGCGCTGCTCGACCGCCGCGAAGAAGGCGTCAAGGTCGACGTGGAGGATCGTTCGGGCGGACACGCTCGCTATCATCGTCCCGCTGTGAACGCCCCTGCCCAGGAAGGCCGCGATCCCGCGTCGGAGGCGCGGCTGGTCGTGGCCACGCTGTTGGCGATCCTCATCGTCGCGCTGGTGGCCTGGCTCGTGCCACCAGCCGCCATCGTGCTCGTCTGGCCGATGCTCTTCTTCATCCCGGGCTGGGTCGTCGTCCAGCGGGTCGTCCCGGATCTGCCGCGTCCGGGCGCGGTCGGGGTCGCGGTCGTCAGCAGCGTCTACCTCTCGGCCCACCTCGTGAACGTGGTCGCGCGCGTCGGCGGCTTCGGGCGAGCCTCGATCGTCGAGACCGCCGTGATCCTGGCGGTCGGGGCGCTCGTCGTCGCCCGCCTGCGCCATCCCCTTCTGGCGCCACTGGCGAGGCCGTCCGCATCGGGCGTCC
>DASYJV010000408.1:0-4624 GCA_035996105.1 Candidatus Limnocylindrales bacterium
CTCGGCCGGATGCATCCCCGACTGCTTGGCGAAGACGGTCGAGCCCTCGAGCGTCTCGATCACCAGGTCGTGGGCGATGTGGCGAGGGAAGCCGAGATGGACCGCCGCGTCGATGAGCGCCTCCATGACCAGGAAGACGTAGGTGGGGCCGGTCCCCGACACGGCCGTGGCCATCGCGACCATCTTCTCGTCGTCGACCTCGAGCTGCTTGCCGAGCGCACCGAGCAGCGCGGCCGCCTGCGCTCGCTGGACGTCGGTCGTCTCGGGCGTCGCGTACCAGACGGTCATCCCCCGTCCGAGGCGGGCCGGGGTGTTCGGCATGCTGCGGACGACCTGGTCGTGGCCGAGGATCCCGGTCAGGGCGGCCGTCGTGGCCCCCGCCAGGACGCTCAGGACGAGCTGCCCGCGACGCAGGTGCGGCCCGATCTCGCGCCCGACCTTGCCCAGCATCTGGGGCTTGATCCCGAACAGCACGACGTCCGCACCGTTCACGGCGTCGATATTCGACTGCACCGTCCTGATCCCATACTCGCGCTCGAGGTGCTCGCGACGCTCCTGGCGAGGGTGACTCGCGACGACCTGTCCGGGCTGGACGAGGTTGCCGCGGAGCAGCCCGGCGATCATCGCCTCGGCCATGACGCCGGAGCCGACCGTCGCGATCTGGGAGTTCGCCAGGGGGGACATCGCGCGGAGTATAGCCGCGCGATGCGGGCGCTCCGACAGCCGGGAGCGGCTAGGGACGCCCGTCCGCTCGCGCGGTCCCGGTCAGGAAGAAGCGTCCCGTCCGGGTGACGATCGGCTTCTCGAAGGCCGCTCGTTCCAGGGCGCTCTCCAGCTCGGCCGGCTCGTAGTAGACCTTGACCACCGTGAACTCGCGACCGTCATCGAGTCGACGGACGGAGAGATCGTCGGCCGGTGCCGGGTGGTCGACGGCGCTCGATTCGGCGTCGGACAGCGAGTCGATGAAGGCGAACGTCCCGCCCGGCTTGAGCCATCCCCGGACGATCGCGAGGAACTCGTCGAGACGTGCGCGCGGGACGTGGCTCAACCAGAAACCGGTGAAGACGGCATCGACCGCTCGATCTGGCGCGGCCCAGGCGTCGCGCACGTGCAGATGTGCGCGCAGGCGGTGGGCGACGAGCCGCTCACGAGCGCGGTCGAGCGGGCCGGAGGCACCGTCGTACAGGGACAGATCGCCCTTCCCGGCCAGCAGTGGCGACCACCATCCCGTACCCGCCGCGAGCTCCACGATCTCGCCCTGGATCGGGAGGGCGTCAAGCCATCGCCCAGCGACATCGAGCTCCGCTTCCCAGGCGGTGTCGTGAACGGGGCCGCGCGCGTATCGCCCGCGACGGAGGTACCAGTCGTCGTATTCGGGGGCGCGCGCCTCGTAATAGGCGAGCATCTCGGCGCCACGGTCGTCCACCGGATCGGCGATCGCCGTGGTCGGCGCCGCCACGGCTGTCTTGGCGGCCCCGCGCTCGGTCAGCGCCTGGCGCAGCCTGAAGCGGAGGAAGCCGTTGTCACCCGCCTTGCCGACGCATCCCGGGCAGAGCTGGGCCCAGCCCTCGAGATCGTCCGGGCCGCGGCAGGCATGGGCGCTCCCGCACCACAGGCAGTCGAAGGTCGGACGGAACGGCACGGGCTCGCCCTCGTCCTACGGCCCGACCGGGGTCCACGAGTTCGCGGGCGCGATGTCCACGAAGGCGTCCGGGTCGAAGATCTCGGCCAGCAGCTCGATGCCGTCGATGACCCGCGGACCCGGCCGGCTGAAATAGCTCGAACCGTCGAGCGCGAAGACCCGTCCCCGACGCACGGCCGCGAGGTCGTCGTACCCGGGCGGGCGTCGCGTGGCGCTCCACGCCTTGAGCGTCTCGGCCAGGTGGAACCCGCAGGGCATCAGCAGCAGCATCTCGGGGTCGACCTCGGCCACGGCGTCCCAGGTCGTCTGCTGCGAGCGCTCCCCGTCCGAGCCAAGCAGCTCCCAGCCGCCGGCACGCCGGATCTGCTCGGGGACCCAATGACCCGAGGCGAATGGCGGATCGAGCCATTCGAGACCGACGACCCGCGGCGACCGACCGCCCGCGTCGCGCCGAGCCTCGACCTTCTCCTCGACCGCCCCGAGCCGCTCGCGGAGCGATTCGACGAGATCGACGGCGGCATCCTCGCTCTCGGTCATCGCACCGACCGTGGCGATCGTGTTGAAGATGCCCTCGATCGAGGTCGGCTCGAGGGACACGACGCTGATCTCCGCGTCGATGGCGCGCGCGACCTCGTTGACCTCCTGGTAGCTGACCGCACACACGCGGCACAGCTCCTGGGTCAGGATGAGATCGGGCCTGGCGGCCGCAAGGGCCTCCTCGTCGAGCGCGTAGAGCGAGGACCCGCCATGCATCGACGCGGTCACCCGCCGATGGATCTCGCGCGACGACGCCGCGCTCAGGTCCTGGACATCGCGGGTGACGATGGGCACCCCGGCGATCTCCGGTGGGTAGTCGCATTCATGGGTGATGCCGACCAGCGAATCGCCGAGGCCGATGGCGCACACGATCTCGGTCGCCGATGGAAGGAGGGAGACGATCCGCATCGCGTCGCCGGTTCAGGCCGGTCCGTTCGGTCGCGAGCGACCGAGGAGCGGAGTCAGCGCGGCTTGAGCGCGTCGATCGAGGCGCGCGCCGCGGCCTTGTCGGTGAACCACGTTGCGTCGATGGCGGTGTAGTTCGCCCATTCGGGTGGGAGCGACTCCTCGGGGAAGATCGCGTTGACGGGGCATTCCGGCTCGCACGCCCCGCAGTCGATGCATTCGTTCGGATCGATGAACAGCTTGCGGTCCGTGCCCTCGTCGAAATGGATGCAGTCGACCGGGCAGACGGAGACGCAGGACACGTCGAGCACGTCGATGCACGGCTCGGCGATCACATAGGCCATCCACGATCCTCCTCGAGGGCTCACCGACTTCGCGCCCTGGGCGCCCGAGCGGAAGCGTACCATCCGGCGCGCTCAGGGGACGGCCGCGACACCCGCCCGGTGACGCGTCGAACGCAACGCGATCCGAGGTGGCTTGACACGCCCGTGGGGGCACTGCACATTGCGGCGGACCCGACCAATGGCCGCGATGCGTCGGCCGCCAGGCCCCAGTCCTCGAGGTCCTCGTTGATACGCTCGACCCCGACGCCCGACGTTGCACGGCAGCCCGCGGATCCGCGGGTCGCGGTGCGGCTCGAGGGCCTGGTCAAGCGTTTTGGCGACGACGAGGTCGGGCGGCGCGTCGCCACGTTCGTCGACGGCGACGGTACGTTCCCGGTCGTCGCGGTCGACGGGATCGATCTCGACGTCTACGACGGCGAATTCTTCTCGATGCTCGGCCCGTCGGGCTCCGGCAAGACCACCACGCTGCGGATGATCGCCGGCTTCGAGCTGCCGAGCGAGGGGCGGATCCTCCTCCACGGCCAGGACGTCACGAAGGTGCCGCCGTTCGATCGGGACGTGAACACCGTCTTCCAGGATTACGCCCTCTTCCCGCACATGAGCGTCGGCGACAACGTGGCCTATGGCCTCGTGGTCCGCAAGGTGCCGAAGGCGGAGCGCATCGCCCGCGTGGCCGATGCCCTCCGGATGGTGCGTCTGGAAGGGTACGAGCGGCGGAAGCCCGGCCAGCTGTCGGGCGGCCAGCGCCAGCGCGTCGCGCTCGCCCGAGCGCTCGTCAACCGGCCACGCGTCCTGCTCCTCGACGAGCCGCTCGGCGCGCTCGACCTCAAGCTCCGGGAAGAGATGCAGATCGAGCTCAAGGCCATCCAGCAGCAGGTCGGAATCACGTTCATCTACGTGACCCACGACCAGGAAGAGGCGCTCACGATGAGCGACCGCCTGGCGGTCTTCAACCGGGGCAGGATCGAGCAGGTCGGGGCGCCCGCTGACGTCTACGAGCGACCGCTGACGCCCTTCGTGGCGGGGTTCGTCGGGACCTCGAACCTGCTTCGAGGCGAGATGAGCCAGCGCATCCTCGGGACCTCGGGCACGTATACGATCCGCCCCGAGAAGATCCGGATCGTAGGACTCGACGCGACGGTCGGCGCCGAGGAGGCGTCGGCGACGGGGGTGGTCCGGGGCGTCGTCTACCTCGGACCCGATACCCGATATCACGTCACGCTCGACGCCGGCGCCGAGCTCGTCGTCACCCAGCAGAACCTGTCGACCTCGTCGACCGAGGCCCTCGCCCAGGAAGGAACGACTGTCCGCCTGGTGTGGGCGAGACAGCATCAACTCCCCATCGCAGATGGGGCGTGATCGGAGGAGGAGCACGATGCACATCCGAGGATGGCTGACGCTCGCGGCCGCGACCGCGATCGTCGTGGCGGCCTGTTCGAGCCCGGCCGCCAGCAACGCCCCGACGTCGGCCGGGGGCAGCTCGGCACCTAGTGCTGCAGCCAGCTCCGGGCCCAGCGCGGGCCCGAGCGCGTCGGCGGCGGCTGCTGCGAGCGTCGGCCCGGGGGAGGGCAAGCTCAACCTCATCGCCTGGGCCGGGTACGTCGTCGGCGGGGCCGGCGGTGAGCAGATCACCGGCTACGACTGGGTGACGCCCTTCGAGACAGCGACCGGCTGCAAGGTCACGGTCAAGGTCGGC
>DASYJV010000409.1:0-1693 GCA_035996105.1 Candidatus Limnocylindrales bacterium
GTAGTGCGCGTGGTGGATGGTGAGGTTGACCACGATGTCGATGTCGCCGCTCGCCAGCAGCTCCTCGAGCGAGGCGAAGATCCGGCATCCATGCTCGGCCCCGAATGCCGCCGCTCGCGCGGGGTCCAGGTCCGTCGCCCCGACCAGCCGGATCTCGGGGTGGGTCAGGGCGTCCGTCGCGTAGCCGCCCGCGATATTGCCGGTTCCGACGATGCCGATGCCGAGGGCCTTCATGGGTGCAGAGGCTACGGTATCGTCCGCTGATGCGACAGGACCAGATCGCACTCCAGCTCTACACGGTCCGGACCCTCATGGCGACCGACCTGCCCGGAACGCTGTCGGCGGTCGCAGCGGCCGGCTACCGGGCGGTCGAGCTCGCCGGCCTCCCCGAGACCGCTCCCGGTGAGCTCGCACGGCTGCTTGCCGGCGCCGGTCTGCGGGCCGTTGCGGCGCACGAGGGGATCGAGCATCTGCGCCGGGATGCCGACGCAGTGGCCGAGCGGCTCCTCGAGATCGGCGCGTCGCGGGTCATCGTGCCCTGGATGCCCGAGGAGGATCGGCAGACGGCCGACGACGTGCGTCGGTTCGCGACCGAGCTGGGCCGCTTCGCCCGTCGGTTCGCAGCGCGGGGGATGACGCTCGGCTATCACAATCACGCCTTCGAGTTCGCGCCGCTCGAAGGGACGACCGTCTGGGAGATCCTGCTGGCGGACCTCCCGCCCGAGGTCGAGATCGAGCTGGATGTCTACTGGGCGGCGATCGGTGGGCGCGATCCCGCGGCCGAGATCCGCGCGACGGACGGGCGTATCCGGCTGCTCCACGTGAAGGATCGGGCGCGCGGCCCCGAACCCCGTGACACGCCGGCAGGGGAGGGGACGCTCGATCTTCCCGACATCGTCGAGGCCGCCCGCGCTGCCGGCGTCGAGTGGTACATCGTCGAACAGGACGAGCCGGACGATCCACTCGCCGACACGGCCCGGTCGCTGCGCTATCTCGAGTCGCTGACGGTCCCGGGCACGCCGCGCTAGGCACCCCAGCCCGGGAGTCGCATCTCAGTCGCGGGTGGTCTCGCTCCGGAGCAGCTGCTCGAAGGGGACCGGCGTCTGGAACGGATCGGTCCGGTCCTGGTGCGGACGGGCGACCATCGCGCCCGCCAGCTCGCGGGCGGCGCGATCGATCCGCTCGACGAGGCTGCCGTCGGCGGCGACCAGCGGCTGCCCCCAGTCCTCGGTCGCGGCGTACACGCCGGTCGGCACGACCGCGGCGTTCAGATAGGCGAACAGCGGCCGCAGCGCGTGCTCGAGCGCGAGCGAATGGCGCGCCGTACCCCCGGTCGCGGCGATGAGCACCGGCTTGCCGGCGAACGCGTCGCGCTGGATGACGTCGAAGAAGAGCTTGAACAGGCCGCTATACGAGGCATTGAAGATGGGCGACAGCGCGATCAGCCCGTCGCAGGCGAGCACGGCATCGATCGCGGTCTGGAGCCTGGGACTCGGGAAGCCCGTCAGCAGGTGGTTGACCAGGTCCTGGGCGTGGTCGCGCAGCTCGATCAGCTCGATGACCGGTTCGACGCCGGCGTCGCGCAGGTGCCGATCGGTGGCGACCGAGAGCCGGTCGGCGAGGAGGCGAGTCGACGACGGCTGGCCCAGACCGGCGGTCACGACGACCAGCGATCGCGCAGTCGATGCGCTCA
>DASYJV010000410.1:0-7306 GCA_035996105.1 Candidatus Limnocylindrales bacterium
CGCGCTCCGGCTTGCGACTCGGATCCGGCATGCCGCGCTGCTGGGTTCGGCTGAACACCGGCTCGCGGAGGCAGAGGAATCGCGGCTGACCAAGCTCATCTGGCGGGATCCCGAGACCTAGCCCGCTCAGCCGAGAGCGATCCCACGATCACCCGACGGCCGCGACACCGACGCCGTAGGCTGCCGGGGATGACTCGATGGAACCACCGGTGGGCGGCCCTCGTCGTCCTGGCCGTCGTCCTGACCGGTTGCGGAGGTTCTGCCGGCTCGTCGTCGCCGGGGGCCGCGGCGCTCGTGCCATCAGTCCCGGCGGGTTCGGCCGCGGCCGCCAGCCCGGCTCCGCCGCGGTTCTCGCTGGCGGACGCCAAGGGCGACATCGTCGATGGCAAGGGCCAGAAGGCGGTCATGCAGCCGGCGGTCGACATCACCAGGCTCACCGCCTCCATCGAGGGCACGACGCTCCGGCTCGACCTGACCCTGGCCGGCCCGCCCCCGGTCAAGCTGTCGGCCGGCGTCCGCGAGGTCACCTACCTGTTCGTCATCGAGGCGAACCGCTCGGGTGTGGATGACTTCTGGGTGACCATCACGAACACGGGGAACGGCGGCTGGTCGGCCAAATTGTCGGACTGGACGGCCGGGCTGGAGTACGTCGGCGACCGGTTCCCGGGCAAGACCGCGGTCGCCGCCGGCGGCGTCTCCGTCACGGTGCCGCTCGTGGCGCTGGCCAGCCCGTCCGGCCTGCGCATCTCGGCCGTGGCCAGGGTACGTGACCACAAGACCGGCGCGGTCCTGGCCGAGGACCAAGTCCCGAAGGGCGAGACGATGCGACCCACCGCTGACTGGCTGACGCTCGCGATCCAGTAGCGGCCCGTTGACCGGCTGCGCCACGGCACGAGGCCGGCGCGGTACTTACGGGCCGCCGTGCGGGTCCGAAGTCGTCATTGCCCGACCACCGAACGCGTGGCAGGGTTGCCTCCATCTCCCGGTACCCGTCGTGGTGGCAACGCGTTGCCATGGGCACCCGAGAGCGAGGGACGTCACCGGAGGCTGCCATTGGCATACGTGCCACCCGTCCGCACGGCTGAGGTCGGAACGCGCCGGGCGCGCTTCAGAAATGGGGGATCTGCTGCGCGCGAGGCTGCCCCCGACAGGACTCGCACCGTGCCCCGGCTCACCTGGCTGGCGATCTACCTGATCGCGATCATCGGCCCCTTCGCGCTGATCAGCCTCGGCCGACCGTTGCCGGCTGGCTCTTTCACGCGCGAGCTCGGCTCGTCGCTGGGGATCGTCGTGCTCGTCCTGCTCGCCCTCCAGCTCGTGCTCCCGGCTCGACTCCGCCTGTTCGCACCACTCGGCGCCGACGTTGCTGTCCGTCTCCACCGCCGCCTCGCGACGGTCGTGTTGATCCTGACCGCCGCGCACGTGGTGGTGATCATCCTGGCCGACCCGACCCGGCTGGCGCTCTTCCGGTTCGTCGATGCGCCACTCCGCGCTCAGCTGGCGATCTCGTCCGTCGTCGCGATGTTGCTGCTGGTGGCGACCTCCATCGCTCGCCGCCGGATCCGCCTGTCATACGCGGCGTGGCGCGGTATCCACCTTGGTCTGGGTGGGGCCGCGCTTGCATTCGCCCTTGGCCATACGATCGGCGTCGGTCGCTACCTGTCTTCGGGGCCGGCGGTCATCGCCCTGGCGACGCTGATCGTCGTGCCGTTCGCGTCGCTCGCGACGTTGCGCGTCGCCCGGCTTCGCCCGGCTTCGGTGCGGCCATACACCGTCGCCCGTGTGGTGACCGAGGGCGGCGGCGTGACCAGCCTCCACCTCGAGGCCGATGGTCATGACGGCCAGCCGTTCCATCCGGGCCAGTTCGCCTGGATCCGCCTGACGGAGCAGCGCTCGAGCCTCGTCGAGCATCCCTTTTCGTACGCGTCCAGTGCGCGCCGCCCACGGCAGCCGGTGTTCGCGATCCGCGCGCAACGCGGCTTCACTGCGCAGGTCCCGTCGCTCCCGGTGGGCACCCGCGTCCTCGTCGACGGACCGCATGGTCCGTTTCGGCGCGACCAGCGGGCGCGCGGGCTCCTGCTCGTCGCCGGCGGGATCGGGATCACGCCCGCCATGAGCATCCTGCTCACTGCCTGGGACGACGACGCCCCCGGTCGGTTCCTGTTGCTCTACGCCGGGCGGACCTACGACGCGCTGACCTTCCTCGACCAGTTCGAGGTCATGCGTCTCCGCATCGATCTGCACGTGATCCCGATCCTGAGCGACCCCGCCCCCGATTGGCACGGCGAGCGCGGGCGGCTCCGCGCGGAGGTGGTCGACCGTTATCTGCCGCCTGACGTTCGGGACTGGCAGTTCGCGGTCTGCGGTCCGCCGGGGCTCGTCGATTCGACCTTCACCTCGCTGGCCGCCCTCGGCATCCCGCCCGAGCGGATCCACGCCGAGCGGTTCGTGGACGTCTAGATGGAAGCGGACGAGACGGCGTGGATGGCGGCCTTCATCGAGGTGATGGCCGTCGTCTGCGCGGTGGTGTTCGCCTTGTCACGTATCTGATGATCAGAAAGGACGACGACATCGATGGATCGCCTGGTTCCTGAACCGCCGCGACTCGCGGCCATCTATCGACGCCTCGCGCGCCTCCCGGCCGGCAGCTCGGCCGGGATGGCCTGCGCCTCGGCAGGGTTCGCGTGCGTGCTCGGCCTGCTCGTCATCGGTCCCTCCGTGGGTTTGCCCTCGCTCTTCCGCGAACGGACGATCCTGGGTCTCGGCCAGGCCCCGGCGTCGCCACGGTCGGCCAGGGCGCGCGAGACCGCCAAGCCGGACAAGGCCAAGGTCCAGATCGTCCTGGCCGCGGTCGTCCCACCGCGAACTGGTGGCGGCCAGGAGCCGGCCAGCGCAACGTCGGAGCCGGCGACCCCGGCGCCGACGACCGCGACGCCGACGATCCCGGAGCCGACGGCCGCTCCGACACGGTCGCCCGAAGCCGAATGGACGCCAACGCCGACTCCCGAGCCGGTCAAGGCCGGGACTGGCTCGCCATCGCCCGCGCCCAGTCGAGCACCCCGGCGACGGGAGGAGGCGACACCGACGCCAGTCCGCTCGCACGAGCCGACTGACGATGACCGGGCCAGCCCGATCCCCAGTCGATCGCCGGACAGGTAAACGCCGATCGGGGGACCTCCGCGACGCGTATGCTGGGGCCGGTCGCCGGGGCGGACACCGCGGAGTCTTCATGCCCGACGGCGGCCTCTTCCTGTGCTATGGCCACACGCATTTCATCGACCCCGACGACCTCGCGGTCGCCCTCGTCCGGAACGAGACGGAACGCGTCTACGCCCATGTCGGCCACGACGAGTCGGCGCAGTACCAGGGCTTCGTGCCGGTCGCGACGGGGGTGATGCAGGACATCGGGATCCGGCCACAGCTCGGGGACGCGCCGTAGCCTACGTGCTGGCCGCGGATCCCTCTGGTCGATCGATATGATCTAGCCATGCCATCCGCCTCCGATCCGCGGATCGACGCCTACATCGAGACGCTCCCCGATTGGCAGCAGGCCATCTGTCGCGAGGTTCGGGGCCTCGTCCACGCCGCCGATCCGGAGGTCGTCGAAACCATCAAACGCACCGACCGGCCGTACTTCGTGCTCGACGGCAACATCTGCGCGCTGCTGGGGACGAAGGACCACGTCAACGTCTTCCTGTATGACGGCGCGATCGTCCCGGATCCGGAAGGCATCATCACCGCGGGCCATGACAACGAGACCGCCCGTACCGTCGCCGTCTACCACGGCCAAACCGTCCCTGGCGAAGCCCTGCTGGCGATGTTCAAGCAGATCATCGCCAACAACCGCGCCGGCGGCTGGCGGAAGCTGAAGGCGAGCCGTTGAGGCTGCCCTGGCGTGCGGGCCTCTCGGAGGTGGTGCGCTCATGCACCGCGGCCCGAAACGGGGCGAAAATCCTGCGTTGACCTCTCGCGCGCGCAGGAGTACGTTGACACCTCCCCATCGGCCGCCAACGACGCCCAGGTCATTTGTCGTGTGGCAGGCTCGAGCAACGGACGGATCCTGAGGAGGGTTCTCTACTTGAGACGGATCGCCGCCGCCTTGGCCACGCTATGTCTGCTGGCCGCTCAGACCATCTTCGTCGGCACCGTATCGGGCGCCGACCCAACGAGGTTCACGGCAACGCCGCTGACCCCGGACACGACCTTCGTCGGAGCCAAATCCGACTCCGGCGCCATCGCCAAGTCCGACCCGGCGTTGCTCGGGCGAACGGATTCGAAGATCGTCAACGTTCTGATCAAGTACGACTTCGATGCGACGGCGTCGTATACCGGCGGCGTCGACGGTCTGGCCGCGACGAGCCCCGGCGTGACCGGCAAGGCGCTCAAGCTGAATGGCGCCGCGGTCAAGGCCTACGACGCGCACATCGCGGCCGTGACCAAGGTCATCTCGGCCCGTGCCGTGCGGGCCGCGCCCAGGCTCAAGATCAATTTCGAGTACCTCACCGCGTTCGGCGGCGTTTCGGGACAGGTCCCCGCGAACCAGATCGCGAACCTGCTCAAGGTCGACGGCGTCGTGGCGGTCCAGCAGGACAAGCTCGAGCAGCCGCAGGACGACAACACCACGTTCATCGGCGCGAGGGCCGTCTGGCCGGCCCTGGGTGGCTCGGCGACGGCAGGCAGCAACGTGATCGTCGGCGTCATCGACACGGGCATCTGGCCCGAGCACCCGATGGTCGCCCCGGGCACTCTCGGCGCCCCGGCCGGCGGCCTCCGTGGCTGCGAGTTCGGTGATGGCACCGACACGGCCCATCTCGGCCCGACCTTTGCCTGCAACAACAAGCTCATCGGCGCCTACGCGAAGACGGCCACGTACATGGCCAACGTCGGCGCGGACGCGAACGAGTTCTGCAACAACACGACCCATGTCTGCTCGCCGCGTGACCCCGAGGGCCACGGGACGCATACGACCACCACGGCGGCCGGCGACTGCGTCGCGTCCGCGATCCTCTACGGCGTCCAGCGCGGACCCGTCTGCGGCATCGCTCCCGGCGCTCGCGTCATCCAGTACCGCGTCTGCCTGGCTTCGGGCTGCTTCGCCTCCGACTCGGTCGCGGCCGTCCAGCAGGCCATCCTCGATGGCGTGAACGTCATCAACTTCTCGATCTCGGGCGGCGCGCAGCCGTACTCCGACCCGGTCGAGCTCGCGTTCCTCGACGCGGTCCACGCCGGGATCTCGGTCAACGCCTCGGCCGGCAACTCCGGCCCCGGCGCGGGGACCTCCGATCATGGTGGCCCCTGGGTGACCACGGTCGGCGCCTCGACCGGCCCACGCTTCTTCACCTCGACCCTGCACCTCACCGCCGATGGCGGCGCGGCGTTCAACATGGCCGGCACGACGCTGACCAACGGCATCACGTCGGCGACACCGGTCGTGCTTGCCCAGAACCTCACCGGTGAGGATGTCCTCTGCCAGACCCCGCTTACCCCCGGCCAGGCGACGGGCATGGTCGTGATGTGCCAGCGCGGCGGAAACGCCCGCGTGGACAAGGGCTTCAACGTCCTCCAGGGCGGCGCGGCCGGGATGATCCTGTACAACCCGATCAAGATGGACCAGGAGACCGACAACCACTGGCTGCCGGCCATCCACGTGGACGGACCGCCCACCGCCCTGCTTGGCTTCGTCAATGGCCACACCAACGTCAGGGCCACCTGGGCCCAGGGCACGCCGACGGCGACGCGACCCGACGTCATGGCCTCGTTCTCGTCGCGTGGACCCACCGGCGACTGGATCAAGCCGGACGTGACCGCGCCAGGCATCCAGGTCCTCGCCGGGATGACCCCGCAGCCGACCGGGTCGGTCAACGGACCCCCCGGCAACCTCTACCAGGCCATCGCCGGAACCTCCATGTCGAGCCCGCATGCCGCGGGGGTCTCCGCCCTCGTGAAGGCGGCGCACCCGAGCTGGACACCCGAGCAGATCAAGTCGGCGCTCATGACGTCGTCCGTCCAGACGGTCGTCAAGGAGAACGGGGTCACCCCCGCCACGCCATTCGACATGGGTGCCGGTTCCATCCGGGCGAACCGCGCTGTGAGCCCGACGCTCGTCTTCAACGAGACGACCGCCAACTTCGTAGCGGCCGGGACGAACCCGCTCCACCGCATCGACATCAACATCCCGAGCATCGACGCCACGACGATGACCGGCCAGATCACGACCAGTCGGATCGCGGCCAACGTCTCGGGTCGTGACCAGCGGCTGCGGGTCACCGTCCAGCAGCCGGCCGGCTCACGGATCATCGTGTCCGCCACGGATCCCGCCACGGGCTCCGCGCCGCCGGCGACCTTCCTCAGCGTCAGGAAGAACCACGCCATCCGGTTCTGGGTCACGATCATCGGTCCGGACCTTCCGAGCCGTCAGTACTTCGGGCGCATCACGCTCACCCCGAGCATCGGCACCTCGGTCACCATCCCGGTGGCCTTCGTCAAGCAGCAGGGCGTCGTCACCCTGACCCACGTCTGCAGCCCGTTGAGCATCCGACGCGTCATCGGTCGCTCGAATTGCACGGCGACCGTCTCGAACTTCGCGAGCGTCAGCGCCCACGTCAACCTCAACATCCAGAAGGTCAAGAACCTCGAGCTCAACCACGTGGTGGCTCCGGCCGGCGCGCGGCGTGATGCTTCCGGGATCCACTGGAGCGGGACGCTGTCGCCGGCCATCCCGCCACAGGTCACGTCCATCACGCCGACCTCCGGCCCCGATGGCGGGTACCTGGATCTGTCGCTTCTCAGCATCGCGCCCGTGACCGGCGTCGGCGACGACACGATCACGAACTTCAACGTTCCGACGTTCTACTACGGCGGCGAGGCCTACACCCGCATCGGCGTGGTGTCGAATGGCTACGTCGTCGTCGGCGGCGGTGACAGCGGCGACATCGTCTTCACGCCGCAGACCTTCCCGAACGCCAACCGGCCGAACAACGTGCTCGCGCCGCTGTGGACCGACCTCAACCCGACCGCACCGGGCGGCTCGATCAAGGTCGCCACGGTATCGGATGGTGCCGGTACGACTTGGCTCGCCATCGATTGGAACAATGTCAAGAACTTCGGCAACGCGACGACCCACACCTTCGAGGTCTGGCTCCGGATCGCGTCCGGTACCCCCGGGACCGGCCCGGCCAGCGAACAGATCACCTTCTCCTACGCGCCAAACACGACCTTCCCGGGCGACGGTCCGGGCCTCGGCAACGCCGCCCTCGGCGATCCCGACGCTGGGGTCAATTGGGGTGCGGAGAACCGTGTCGGCAAC
>DASYJV010000411.1:0-8292 GCA_035996105.1 Candidatus Limnocylindrales bacterium
GACCCGGCCGTACGTCGGCTTCATCCCGACGATCCCGCACAGCGCCGCAGGCTGGCGGATCGAACCCCCGGTGTCGGTGCCGATCGCCAGGGGCGCATGGTATGCCGCCACGGCCGCCGCCGAGCCGCCGCTGCTGCCGCCTGGGACCCGGTCGAGCGCCCACGGGTTCGCGGTCGGGCCGTAAGCCGAATGCTCGGTCGAGGAGCCCATCGCGAACTCGTCCATGTTGGTCTTGCCCAGGATGATCGCGCCTGCCTCGCGGAGTCGTGTCGTGATGTGCGCGTCGTACGGCGAGCGATAGCCCTCGAGGATGCGCGATCCAGCGGTGCACTGGCCGTCAGCCACGGAGACGAGGTCCTTGAGCGCGATGGGGATCCCGAGCAGCGGCCGAAGCAGGTCGAGGGCCCGGGACGGCTCCCGCCGGGCCGCGGCGAGACGCGAATCCGCGGCGTCAGCTTCCGCGAGCGCCCGGTCGCGATCGATGGTCAGCCAGGCGTTGAGCCCCCGGTTGTCCCGCTCGGCGGCGTCCAGGTGCGCTGTCGCCAGCTCGCGCGACGAGACGCTGCCGGCCCGGAGGAGCCCGGCCATCTCGTGGGCGAGGAGACGCGTGGGGTCGGTCATCCGGGGCGCAACGGCGCTCAGCGCTCGTCGAGGATCGCGGGCACGACGATGAAGCCACGGTCGTGTACCGGCGCGTTCGCGAGGACCGCCTCGACCGGGAGTGACGGGGTCACGACGTCGTCGCGCAGGATGTTCTCGAGCTCGATGGTCTGGGCGGTCGGCGGGATGTCATCGGTCGGCAGCTCGGCGAGGATCGCGTACTGGTCGAGGATATGGTTGAGCTCGCCCTCGAGCCGGGCCATCTCGGCATCGGTCAGTCCGAGGCGCGCCAGGTGGGCGACGTGCTCGACGTCGGCGCGGGTCAGTTCGGCCATGCCCCGATGATAGCCGACACTCCCGCCACGACCGGTCTCCACGCGGCGGATGGTCCATTCGGCACGGTCGCCTATGGCCGAAGGGGTGATGGCGGATCGGATCGCCGGCGGGCATGCTCGGGGCCCATCCCTTCTTCCTCATCGTTCCGGAGCCGATCCGTACCATGTGGCCAGCCATCGACCGAGCGCGCCGTCTCCTCCTTCGGTCGCCGGAGCCCACCGCTCCCGACGACCTCGAGCAGGTGCTCGACGACGCCGCCATGTCGCCGGCGACCCCCGCTCGACCCGTGGAGGACGTGGTGATCATCCTTGGCAGCCAAGGGGTCGGTCACCTGCGTGCCGCCCTCGAGGACGTTCTCGGCGAAACGGTCGAACGCGCCGATACGCCCGCCCGCATCGAGCGGGCCCTCGCGATGCTCCTGGTGCTCCGGGGTGCCACCGGGAAGCCAAGCGTGCTTCGTCGCCCGGCCGGTGTTTCGACGCCCGAATCCTGGGAGATCCACCTCGACGGCGTCGATCGAGCGACGAGCCGGGCCGTCCGCGCGGCAGGTCGCAACGGGTTCTTCGCGTCGTGATCAGCACCGTCTGTCTCCAGTGCGGGACGCCATCGGACCACGGTCGTGGGCTCTTCTGCCGCCGCTGCGGGCTGCCATATGGCGAGCCGCCGCGCGCCGAGGCGGAGCTGCCGTCGTGTCCGATCTGCTACCGATCGGTCGATGACGACGGCCGGCTGCCCAGCCTCGAGCGGGCGGGCGCCCGGGTCGACCTCGTCCGCCACCAGGCCGAGCACGACGCGTATCCGGTCGGTGACGACGACTGGCTCGAATCCCTGCGTGCCGGCGACCTGATCCGCATCGGTCGCTGGTCCGCACCGTTCGACACCGTCCGCCGCTACCTCGTCACGGGCCAGGTCGAGGCCGGTCGCAACCGGGCGCTCGCCCACGACGCCATCGTCACGGCGATGACCCAGATCAAGCGCTGGGGCGCGACCGGGGAGATCTTTGGCGACCTCCCCGACTGGAAGGTGGCCCGCGCCGCGGTCGCCGAGCTCATGGAGCGGTACGCGAGGGTCCGCGCCTAAAACCAGCGCAGCTCGCGTAACGCCCTGGTCAGGCCCGCGCGGCGGGGACCGCGATCCCCTGGCTGCGCGTGGCATACAGGATCGCGATCGCCAGGTAGAGGATGAGCGCGACCACCGGCAGGAAGACCGCGATCAGCGTCGCGAGGGCGTAGATCGGCAGCCCGAGGAACCCGTTGCGCAACGACGCCCGCGCGTACGCAGCGTCGTAGCCTGCCTCGAGCAGCTCCGGATGGTCCGCGAGGTGGCGCCAGATGAAGCCCCACGGCGTCGCCATCAGGGTCGCGGTCAGTCCGTACAGCACCGCGGCGGCCGAGAGGTCCGGGCCTCCCCGCTGGACGTATTCGGCCACGAGGGCGGTCGGCCACGGCAGCGTGACGACGCCGAGGAGGAGCATCAGGTTCAGCCAGTGGAGCCGGCCGTCAAACCGGGCGATCGACTCCACGAGCGTCCGGTGGTTGAGCCAGATGATGCCGATCGTCAGGAATGCGGTCAGATAGGCGACGTACGACGGCCAGCGATCGAGCAGCACCTTGGTGAGATCGCCGGGCACGATGTCTGTTGCGAGGGGCACCCTGAGGTCGAGCACCAGCAGCGTGATGGCGATCGCCATGACCCCATCGCTGAACGCCTCGACACGCCCGGTCGGAGACAGGCGGGTCTCGGTCTCGAGGGACGCGTCGGGAGGCCGGGCGGAGCTTGCCATCGGTCAGTCGGCGCTCGGCTCGTGGCCGGCCAGGAGCTGCCGGAACCCATCCTCGTCGAGGACGCTGACGTCGGCTTCCTGGGCCTTGGCCAGCTTCGAGCCCGCGTTCTCGCCGGCCACCAGGTAGTCGGTCTTCTTCGAGACCGACCCCGCCACCTTTCCGCCGGCGGCGCGGATCGCCGCTTCGGCCTCCTGGCGGCTGAAGCCTTCGAGCGTTCCGGTGACGACCAGGGTCTTGCCATCCAGCGGACCGGTCTTCGTGGAAGCGGTGATCGGCGGCGGCTCCGGGTCGACCCCGGCATCGGCCAGGTCGTCGAGGACCGTGGCCGTCGACGGATCGGAGAAATAGCTGCCGAGACTGGCCGCCACCGTCGGTCCGACGCCCTCGACCTCCTCGAACCGTTCGGGCGCCTCGCGGGCGACGCTTCGCAGGAAGGCCGCCAGTCGGGTGAGCCAATCGGGACCGGGCGGGACCTCGGCCGTCAGCCAGCGCGCAAGGTCGATCGCCGTGGTCTCGCCGACCTGCGGGATGCCGAGCGCATTGAGGACCCGACTGAGCGGCCGGTTCCGCGATCGCTGGATCGCCCGATGGAGGTTGTCGGCGCTCTTGCGGGCGAAGCGGTCGAGCGATTCGAGGTCATCGACGGTCAGTCGATAGAAGTCGCCTCTTCGCTTGATCAGCCCGCGTTCGAGCAGCTGGACCAGGACCTTCCAGCCCGCGCCCTCGATGTCCATCCCGCCGCGGCCGGCGAAGTGGCCGAACTCCTGGCCGACCCGTGCCGGACAGGCAAGGTTCGGGCAGTAGACCCGAACGGCGCCTGCGTCCTGGCTGACCGCCGTGCCGCAGACGGGGCAGGTCGCGGGCATCTGGAACTCGTGCTCGGCGCCGGTGCGCCGCTCGACGATCGGTCGGACCACCTCGGGGATCACGTCGCCGGCCTTCTGGAGGATGACCCAGTCGCCGATCCGGATGTCCTTGCGCCGGATCTCGTCGACGTTGTGAAGGGTCGCGCGCGCCACCGTCGAACCCGCCACCTTCGTCGGCGTCAGGTGCGCGACCGGCGTGAGCGTCCCGGTCCGACCGACATACGGGACGATGTCCTCGACGAACGACTCGACCTGCTCTGGCGGGAACTTGAAGGCGATCGCCCAGCGCGGCGCCCGGCTGACCATCCCGAGGCGCGCCTGCTGATCGTATCGATCGACCTTGACCACCACGCCATCGGTCTCGTAGGGCAGCGCATGTCGCGCCTCGCGCCACCGTTCGGTGAAGGCGATGACGCCATCGATGTCGAGGTCCGATCGGTGCTCGGGGTTGACCGGGAAGCCAAGCGCGGCGAGCCGCCCGAGCGCTTCGGTCTGGGTCCCGACGAGCGCGCCTTCTTCGACGAGCTGGTAGAACCACGCCGAGAGCTTCCGCCCGGCCGTCACCGAGGGATCGATCTGGCGGAGCGACCCCGCGCCGCTGTTCCGCGGATTGGCATAGAGCGGGAGACCGGCCTCCTCGCGCTCCTCGTTGATCCGCTTGAACTCGGCGCGCGGCATGAAGACCTCGCCGCGCGCCTCGAGCGTGGCCGGCTCCTTGAGACGGGCCGGGACGGCCTCGATCGTCCGCAGGTTCGCGGTCACGTCTTCGCCGGTGGTCCCGTCGCCGCGGGTCGCTCCCTGGACGAAGCGGCCACGCTCATAACGAAGGCTGATGGCCAGGCCATCGATCTTGAGTTCGGCGCCGTAGCGCAGGTCCGTTGCCGGTTCGGGGGCCGCAGGCAAGCCCAGGCCGCGGCGGACGCGTGCGTCGAACGCTCGCAGCTCGTCATGGCTGAACGCGTTGGCGAGCGATAGCATCGGCCGGGCGTGATGGACCTCGTCGAAGGTCCCGGCCGGCGTCCCGCCGACACGCTGCGTCGGCGACTCGGAGGTGGTCAGCTCCGGGTAGGCGGTCTCGAGCGCGACGAGCTCGCGGAAGAGCGCGTCATACTCCGCGTCGCTCAGGTCCGGTGCGTCCTGGGCGTAGTAAAGCTCGTTGGCCCGGCCGATCAGGGCGGCCAGGGCGGCGTGGCGCGTCGTCGCCGCTTCGATGTCGAGCTTCGACGCGGTCTCGACGAGCGCGGGGTCGACCGGTGGCAGCTGGATGGCCATCCATGCGAGGGTACCGAACGAGCCGGCCTCGCGCACCGCGCCGGGGCTACGCCGCGAGGTCCTCGCGCAAGTCGACGATCAGTCGCCGCTCATGTGGCAGGATCGCCGCGCTGACGCGTCCCAGGACCGAGCTCGGTGCGGTGGTGGCCGCGCAGACGAGCCACAGTCGGCCGTCCTCGTCCTCGATCGTGGTGTGTGCGCCGCACAGCGGGCAATAGGGATCTTCGTCGAGCGCGTGTTCGACGCGCTCGAGCAGTTGGCTGTTTTCGAACATGGGAGAAGCCTCGAAACGACGGTGTAAGACAGGGGGACCGGGGGACCGAAGCCGCCTTCCGGTACATCCACCCTGCCACGACCACCAGGCGGAGTCGATGGCGTCAGGGTGTCGAACGGGTCGCGGTTGGGGGTCGGCGCCGAGTCCGCCGCCGACGGGGTGCGCTCAGCCCGCGAGGTGTTCGGGCCGGATGTCGGCGGGCGTCGGCGCCCCGAGGAGCGCGAGAGCGAGCTCGAATTCCTGGCGCATGATCGCGAGCGCTCGTTCCACGCCGGCCTGGCCGCCTGCCGCCAGCGCCCAGAGGACGGGCCGACCGAGCAGGACGCCGCGGGCGCCGAGCGCGAGGGCGATCGCGATGTCGAGTCCGCGGCGGACACCACCGTCGACCCAGACCTCCGCCCGGCCGTCGACCGCCATGGCGACCTCGGCGAGGACATCGACCGGGGCCGGGACTCGGTCGAGCTGCCGCGCTCCGTGGTTGCTCACGACGATCGCGTCGGCACCGTGCTCGATCGCGAGCCGGGCGTCCTCGGCGGTCATGATCCCCTTGAGCACGAGCGGCATCGTCGACCAGCTGCGGATCTGGCCAAGGTCGTCCCAGGTGAGCGTCTTCGCGGAGGGGTCGCTGCCCATCGCCTCCGGGTCACCGCCGGGCGCCGCCCGGTGGGAGGGCCGGATAGCGGCGAAATTGCCGAGCGGCGGCAGGGCGAACCCGGAACGCAGGTCGCGTTCGCGATAGCCGAGCACCGGCAGATCGACCGTCAGGACGATGGCCCTGGCGCCCGAGGCGGCGGCGCGCTCGACGAACGACCTGGACAGACCGCGGTCACGCTGGACGTAGAGCTGGAACCAGCGCGTCGCGTCGGGCGCTGCGGCCGCGACATCCTCGATCGAGCACGACGACAGGGTCGACAGCGCGAATGGGACGCCGGCGACGGCCGCCGCCCGGGCCACGGCGATCTCGCCGTCGGGATGGGCCAGGCCGTGGACCGCCATCGGCGCGATGGCCAGCGGGAGACTCGATGGCGAGCCCACGAGCGTGGTCGACGGATCGACCGCCGCGACATCGACGAGCACGCGTGGGCGGAACCGCCGACGACCCCACGCGGCCTCGTTCTCGGCCAGGGAGACCTCGTCCCACGAGCCGCCGGCGATGTAGTCGAAGCTGACGGCCTCCAGGGTCGTGCGAGCCAGCGCCTCGAAGCCCGCGAGCCGGATGACGCCGGCCATCGCCTCGCGCTCGCCCATCAGACCAGGTCGAGGTTGGCGAGACTGACCAGCATCGTCTTGCGACCCACCGTGGAGTCCTTGAACGCGACGGTGACCTCTTCGTCGCTGCGGGTGAGCTTGCTGGTCACGACGATGCCGTCGCCCCATCGAGCATGCCGGACCCGGTCCCCGTCGCGGAACTGGCGCTCGCCCGGGATGATCGGGCGGGGGGCTCTCGCCGGCGGCGAACCGGCGTCTCGGGTGGATGACCCGAGCCGGCCGGCGTCCAGGCCGTCGTCCCAGGCACGGACCGGCCGGCCAAGCGACCCGGATGGCGCCCCTTCCACGTAGGCCTCTCGCTTTGCGGCCAGATCGCGCCCGGGCCGGAACGGCTCGCCCACCGGTGGGGCGCCCGGACGGCCGCTCCCCTGCCGAAACGCCGCGTTCGAGCCGGCGCCGCCACGGACCGGTGTTCCGAACCGACTCGTCCGCCGGGCGCCGAACACGAGGTCGAGGTCGAGGTCACGATCGTCCGTCCCACCGAGCTGCGGCCCGTCCATCAGCTCGGCCGGGATCTCCATGAGGAACCGCGACGGGACGGACGCCTGACCCATCCCCCACGTCGCGCGGCGCCAGGCATGCGACAGGTAGAGACGACGCTTGGCACGGGTGATGCCGACATAGGCGAGCCGGCGCTCCTCCTCGAGCTCCTTCTCGTCGTCGAGCGCTCGGCTGTGCGGGAAGAGGCCCTCTTCGAGACCGGCGATGAAGACGACCGGGAACTCGAGTCCCTTGGCGGCGTGGAGGGTGATGAGGGTCACCGCATCGGCGTCGCCCTCGTATGAGTCCTGGTCGGCGACGAGTGCGGTCTCCTCGAGCAGCCGGTCGAGCGCGTCGTCGGGCGTCAGATCGTCATAGCGCGTGGTCACGGCGCGCAGCTCGAGCAGGTTGGCCCAGCGCTCCTCGCCGTCCTCGGAGCCGTCGGCGAGCATCGCCCGATAGCCCGACGCCTCGAGTGCCTCGTCGAGCAGCTCGGGGAGGGCGAGCATGCCGACCCGAGTCCGCAGCCGGCGCACGAGTGCGGCGAAGTCGCCAAGGGCGTTGCGGGTGCGAGGTGCGAGGCCGTCCAGCTCGCCGCTGACCGCCGCCTCGATGGCGCCCCACGTCGTTCCGCCCTCGCGGGCGGCAGCCGCCCGGAGCGCCTCGATGGTCTTCTCGCCGATCCCGCGGGCCGGGACATTGATGATCCGCTCGAAGCTCACGCTGTCCGTGTCGGACCGAAGGATGCGCAGATAGGCGAGGGCGTCCTTGACCTCGCGTCGCGAGTAGAACCGCGTCCCCCCGACGAGCTGGTAGCGGATCCCGTAGCGCAGGAATGATTCCTCGATGGCGCGTGACTGCGCGTTCATCCGGTACATGACCGCGATCTCGCGCGCCCGGAAACGGGCATCCTCCTCGTCGGCGCGTCGCGTCAGGGCGCTCCCCCGACCCCCGATCAGGCCCTCGGCCTGGCGGGCGATCCACTCGGCCTCCTCCTCCTCGTTGTAGGCCTCGAACCGCTGGATCCGCATCCCGCCGCCGTTCTCGGTCCACAGCTTCTTGTCCTTGCGGGCGCTGTTTCTCGAGACCACGGCGTGAGCCGCGTCCAGGATGAGCTGCGTCGAACGGTAGTTCTGCTCGAGCTTGACCACCGCGGTGTCCGGCCAGTCCCGCTCGAAATCGAGGATGTTTCGCAGGTCCGCGCCACGCCACGAGTAGATCGACTGGTCGTCATCGCCGACGACGCACAGATTCCGGTGCTTCGCCGCGAGCGCGCGGACCCATAGGTATTGCGCCCGGTTCGTGTCCTGGTATTCGTCAACGTGCAGGTAACGCCAGCGTTCCTGGTACTTGGCAAGCACGTCAGGGGCCTCGTCGAACAGCCGCACGGCCTCGAGCAGGAGGTCGTCGA
>DASYJV010000412.1:0-3622 GCA_035996105.1 Candidatus Limnocylindrales bacterium
GTCCATCCCGGCCGCCGCGCCATAGGCCGCCGCCGAGGCCGAGGTGTTGCCGGTCGAGGCGCAGACGATGGCCCGGGCGCCTTCCTCGGCCGCCTTGGCGACTGCGAGCACCATCCCGCGATCCTTGAACGAGCCGGTCGGGTTCTGGCCCTCGATCTTCAGGTAGAGCTCGCCCAGGCCGAGGGCTGCGCCCAGCCGGTCGGCGCGAACGAGCGGGGTGAATCCCTCGCCCAGGGTCAGCGAGGGCGTCGAGTCGGTGACCGGGAGGAACCGGGCGTAACGCTCGAGGAGCCGCGGCCGGGCGACCGAGGCCCTGGTGTCCTGGTCAGTCATCGATCGGGTACCGGATGCCCGCCGATGTCTGGAAGAGCTCGGCGTCGGGGCGCGGGACGCTCCCGCCGGGCGGCGGCGGAGCCGGTCGCCTCGGCCCCCAGGTCGATCCTGCCCGGCGCGCCACGGCGATCAGGTCGCCGAGCACGGCCGACGATGTCGCGGCGCCACCGGCCCCCGCGCCGTCGAACCCGAGCCGCCCGACTGGCACGGCGTCGATCTCGATCCGATTGCGGACGCCGGCGGTCCGCCCGAGCGCCGAGTCGATGGGTAATGCCGTCGGCAGGACGGCCGCACGGATGCCCCCGTCGCCGTCCGATGTGGCCGTCGCGACGAGGCGGATGATCCGTCCGGCATCCCGCGCTTCGGCCTGGTCGGCCAGGCTGACCGCCGTGATGCCCGGCCCGGCCGGTCCGTCGATCCCGTCGGGGCGCCGCTCGATGGCCGCCGGGTCGAGCCAGCGGTCGAAGGCGAGTCGGGCGAGGATCACCAGCTTGTTGGCCGCATCGTGTCCCTCGATGTCGCCGGACGGGTCGGCCTCCGCGTAGCCAAGCCGCTGCGCCTCGGCCAGCGCCGCGTCGTAGTCGAGCGGGTGCTCCGCATCGGTCATGGAGCTCAGGATGAAGTTGGTCGTGCCGTTGACGATGCCACGCACTCGCTCGACGCGGTTGGCCGCCAGGTCCGAAGCGAGCGCACCCAGGACGGGGATACCGGCGCCGACCGCGGCCTCGAAGCGCAGCGAGGCGCCGGTCCGCCGGGCGATCGCCTCGAGCTCTGCGCCGTGATGCGCGATGACGTGCTTGTTGGCCGTCACCACGCTCTTGCCCATCGACAGGGCTGCCGCGATCAGGGTGTGGGCGGGCTCATCGCCGCCCATCAGCTCGACGATGACGTCGATCTCGTCATCGGCGACGAGATGTGCCGGCGCGTCCGAGAGCAACCCGGCCGGCAGGCCACGCGCCACGGCGCCGGCCACGTCCCGGAGGGCGATCGCGGTCAGCTCGAGCGCGGCGCCATCGGCCGCCTGGAGCGCCTCGGGCCGGTCGATCAGGGCGCCGATGACCTCGCGCCCGACGTTCCCCGCGCCGAGGACGCCGACGCGCAGCCGGGCGTCGCTCATGTCTGGGTTCGTGCGGGCGGGAGCATCCGCCGAATGGTAGCCGACGCATCGGCGACGACCGACGGGTGAGCGTGGTCGGCTACACTCGCGAGCCATGACGATCGAGGTGGCGCCCGCTCCCGCGCCCGTCCTTGCGCCCGTCGAGCGACCCCGCATCTTCTCGGGGATCCAGCCGTCCGGGGTCGTCCATCTCGGCAACGACCTGGGCGCGATCCGGAACTACGTGCGACTCCAGTCCGAGTACGAGGCGATCTACTGCATCGTCGACTACCACGCGCTGACCAGCACCCACGACGGCGAGATCCTGCGACAGCGGACGCGCGAGATGGCGGCCTCCCTCCTTGCATTGGGCCTCGACCCGGACCGTTGCACGCTGTTCGTCCAGAGCCATCGTCCCGAGGTGACCGAGCTCGCCTGGCTCCTTGCGACGGTGACCCCCGTCAGCTGGCTCGAGCGGACGCCGACCTACAAGGAGAAGAAGCAGACCCAGCCCGATGACGTCAACCACGGCCTGTTGACCTACCCGGTCCTCCAGGCCGCTGACATCGTCATCTACAAGGCGTCGATGGTGCCGGTCGGCAAGGACCAGGCGGCCCATCTCGAGCTGTCGCGCGAGATCGTCCGAGCCTTCAACAGCCGATACGGCGAGACCTTTCCGGAGCCCCAGGCCGTCTACACCGAAGCCCCCATCGTCCTCGGCACCGATGGCGTCCGGAAGATGAGCAAGTCGGTCGGCAACACCATCGATGTCCTGGCCGACCCCGAGATCATCCGAAAACAGATCATGTCGATGGTGACGGACACCCAGCGGATCCTGCGCTCCGACCCGGGCCGCCCCGAGGTCTGCAACGTGTGCCAGCTCCAGCCGTCATTCGGGGACGACTACGAGACGCTGTGGGACGGCGAGCGAACCGCTCGGACCGGCTGCGTCGACATGAAGCGGCTGCTGGCCGACCGGATCATCGCCCGGTACGCCGAGGCCCGCGAACGCTACCAGGAGCTGATGGGCAAGCCCGCGCTCGTGGACGAGATCCTGGCCGCCGGCGCCGAGCGGATCCGCCCGATCGCCGAGGCGACGATGGCCGAGGTCCGGGCGAAGATGGGCCTCCGATGACCGAGGCCATCCAGCCCGGACCGCGCGATCAGCGGCTTCTGCGCGCCCTCCTGATCCTGGGCGTCGTCGCGCTCTTCTTCTTCGTGGCCGCGCAGCTCGCCGAGCTCTTCTTCTACTTCGGCGACATCCTGCTGACATTCTTCCTGGCGTGGCTGCTCGCCTTCATCATCAGCCCCATCGTCAGCCGGATCGTCGACGCCATCCCGGGTCTGCCGCGGGCGGTCGCCACGATCCTCGTCTACACGGTGGTCGTGGTCGCGCTGGTCGTCCTCGTCGTCGTGGCGGCCGGAGCGCTGGCCACCTCGATCACCCAGTTCGCGGCGCAGATCCCGGACATCCGGGCCAATCTGCCCTCGGTGCTGGGGCCGTGGCAGCAATGGCTGAACTCGGTCGGACTCGGCCAGATCGACCTGGTCGCCCAGGCACAGGCGGGTCTGGGCAACCTCGACACGGTCGCCGGCGCGCTCATCGCGCCGCTCCAGCAGATCGCGGTCGCGAGCCTGAGCGTGGTGGGGACGATGCTCATCGTCTTCTTCCTGTCGATCTACATGGTCGTCGACCGGGACGCCGTGCTGGCCTTCCTCTTCCGCATCGTCCCGCCCTCGTACTCGGAGCAGGCGCGGCTCCTCGAGGTCTCCGTCTCGCGTTCGTTCGGCGGCTTCCTCCGCGGGCAGGCGCTGATGGGTTCGATCTACTTCCTCGTGGCGCTGGTGGCCAACCTCACCATGGCCCTGCCGCTGGCCGCTTTGACGTCCGTCGCGGCCGGTCTGCTCCAGATGATCCCGTTCTTCGGGCCGTTCATCTCGTGGGCGCCGCCGGTCATCGTCGCGCTCGTGCTCAAGCCCGATGTCGCGCTTCCGGTGTTCATCATCATGATCGCGGGCTGGATGGTCGTGATGAACGTCCTCCAGCCGCGGATCATGCAGGGAGCGGTCGGCATCCACCCCATCGTGGTGCTCGGTTCGGTCCTGATCGGCTCCAAGATCGCGGGCATCCCCGGCGCCATCTTCGGGATCCCGGTCGCGGCCGTCGCGTCGGCCTTCTTCTTCCACTTCCTC
>DASYJV010000413.1:0-2134 GCA_035996105.1 Candidatus Limnocylindrales bacterium
AAGCGCGCCTACGGCCTCTTCCGAGCGCGTGGCTATCGGGCGCGACTGCTTGGCGCGGCGATCCGTCACCACTACCACTGGTCGGAGTTCATCGGCGGCGACGTCGTGCTGACCCTGCCGGCGGCCTGGCAGCGACGGTTCAACGCCTCCACCGTCGAGGTGCGGCCGCGCATCGATGACGTCGTGGATCCGGCGATCATCGACGAGCTGACCTCCCACTTTCCTGATTTCGTTCGCGCCTATGAGCCGGATGGCCTGACGGTCGCGGAGTTCGACACCTACCCGCCGACCGTTCGTACCCTGCGGGCCTTCATCGCGTCCTATCACGAGCTTCTTCACCTGGTCACCGACGCCGCACTCCCGAACCCGGATGTCAGGCCGAGCTGAACCTGAGCCTGTCCTGTTCCGGCCGGTTTCGCGCATCCGGTCGCCGATCCTCGAGCGGCGCCCCCTCGAGCCTCGGCGCGCCGGCGACCCCGAGCATCCGGCCGTCACGCTACCGCCGCTCCGCCACATGGCTCGTCCGGTCAGCTGGGCGATCCTGCCCGCGATGCCCATGCTCCTGTGGGTCGGCTGGGCGCCGGCCATCATCGTCGGCACGGTGGTCGTCATCCTTCGCGAGCTGCACATCCGGTTCGACCGATCGGCCATCTCGTTCGGGGAAGGCTTCCTCCCGTACCGCGCCCAGGACGGCTGGCCGCATGGCGTCCAGGAGGAGGACGAGGTGCGCTGGGACTGGTCGACCCGAGCGATCCAGGCACGGCCGGCGCGAGTGACCGACTAGGACGGACCCTTCATCCGCAGCCGGACGGTCGCGATCTCCCATGGCCCGAGCGACAGACGCAGGATGGATCCGGTCATCGGCAGCGAGGCGCCCACGCGACCCAGCAGGTCGACTGTCTTCGCCTCGACGAAGTCGCCACGGATGATGGCCGTCGTGGGGGTCGCGTGTTCGGCCACGAGGCGAAGCTCGACCCAGTCGCCCCGCCGCCGGAGCGCGGTCAGCACGACGCCAGGGCCTTCCAGGCTGAGACCCGGGTGGTGGCCCGGTCCGGCGATCTCACTCCGGGCCGTACCGCGGACCGCCAGCAGCGGCAGCTGATACCGCTCGGCGGCCTCGAGGACGCCCGCCTCCGACCAGCCCCCCGCGTGCGGCATCAGGGCGAACCCGAGGCTGCACGCGCCGATCCGCTGGGCATCCGGGATGGGGATCTCCGGTCCGGCAGGGTCCTCCCGATATGGGTTCGCGTTCCGGCTGATGAGCGCGAATGCGCGGAGCACCGTGACCGCCAGCTCCCGGCCGCCCTCGACCAGCTCGTATTCGGTCAGGTGATCGAGCAGCACGCTCAGGCCTGCCACGTGGACGAACCCGCGTGCCGGGTAGGTGGGCAAGGGCACCTCGCCATGCCCGCCCTCCATCGTCAGGCCGCGCTCGACGACGGCGAACCCGCCCTCGGCCGCCGAGGTCGTCGCGGCGTCCGGCAGCGGGATGTGCCAGCGCAGCCGGTGGTCCCGGGAGCGGTTCTCGAACTCGATCCGAACGCGGACGAAGGGTTCTCCGATGCGGAGCTCGTACCTGGTCGTCACCTCGGTCTCGGTCGTCGCCTCGCTCCGCGCCGCGCCCGATGGCTCGACGGCGAGCGGCCAGTCATACCGGCGCCGGATGAGGAGCTCGCCCAGCAGCGGACCATGGGCGCTCGGTTCGATGGCGACGCGCAGCGGCGCGTCCACGAGGCGATCCTCCGTCGGCGGGCCGTAGTTGTAGCTGTCCCCGAATTCGCCGCCGTCGACGAGGCGGCCGACGCCGGCCAGCTCGGCGCCGTTGCCCTCGAGCCGTGCCGTCCCGTCGTCGTCCACGGTCAACCGGACGAGCCCGTTCGCGAGCGATCGGGCGGTGACCACGACGGATCCCGGATCGACGACCGCGACGGACTCCGCCGAGCTGGCTTCGACCGTCGACCAGCCGAGCGGCGGGGCGTCGATGCGCAGCAGGAGCTGGCGACGGTCGGCGGCCAGGACGACCAGCTCCCAGAGCGCCTCGGGGGCCCCGGACGCGGCCACTCCGACCGACTCGATGAGCGCGTCGACGTCGAGCTCCGGTGGCTCACCGATGTCGTCGACCAGCAGGGTGATC
>DASYJV010000414.1:0-2215 GCA_035996105.1 Candidatus Limnocylindrales bacterium
CGGCGACAGCGTCGGCCACGGCCGCGTCGAACTCGGGCGAGCTCCAATGGCCGTAGTTGTTCGAGGCGCCGGTTCCCAGCAGGACGCCCAGGAAGTCATTCGGTCCCGGGTAGTCGGCGACCCAGGCGAGCGACCACATGGCGGGCGGATCGGTGGCGAGCCGACCGAAGTACCCGTCGCCCATCGTCTCGGCCTGGAGGGTGATCCCGAGCTCGCGCTTGACCTCGGCGACGATCCCGGCGTCGAACCGGGACCCGTCGGTCATCAGGATCGTGGCCGGGAAACCGGCACCGCCCGGAAAACCGGCATCGGCCAGGAGCGTGCGAGCGTCGGCCGGGTCGTACACGGGGAGATAGTCCTTGCCGCTTCGCCCGGGGATCCCCGGCGGCACCATGGAGGTCGCGACCTTGGCCGTCCCGTCCGCGCTGCCAAGCGCCGCCATCCGACGCCAGTCCACGGCCTCGCCGAAGGCCTTCCGCACCCGCGCATCGTCGAACGGCGCCTTCCTGGTGTCGAAGCCGTAGTACTGCACCGACAACGAGTCGACCGCGCGAAGCTGCGGCCCGAGCGTCTCGTCGTAGCCGAGCCAGGTCGCGTCGATGCTGGCCACCGGCGTGTAGTCCACGTCGCCCGCCGCGAATGCATCGACCGCGCCCTTACCGCCGAGGTCGCCAAGCAGCTCGATCGTGGCGACCGCCGGCTTGCCGGCCCAGTACCTGGGGTTCGCGCTGAGGGTCAGACCGGAGGCGGCCGCCTTCGTCGCCACGTAGCCGCCGCTGCCGACGAAGCCCGGGCCAGGGGTGAGGACGAGCGCTCCCTCGGCGATCCCCTGAGGCACGATCGCGAACGTCGGACCGGCCACGATGTTCACGAAGTCGGTCGCGGGGCGGACGAGGTCGACGACAAGATCGCCCGTTCCGTCGTCACCGTGAAGCCCGACCGAGGCCGGGTCGGAGGACTGCTTCTGGAGAAAGGCCGCGGCGCCACTGACATCCAGGATGAGCGAGGCCAACGGTGACGGACTGGCCGGATCGATCAGACGCATCCAGCTCCGCACGACGTCGGATGGGCGCAGCGGGCTGCCGTCCGAGAACGTCAGACCCGGGCGAAGGTGAAACGTGACCCGCTTGCCACCGGCATCGAAACGCCATGACTCGGCCAGCGCCGGTCGCACCTGCCGGTCCGCATCGAAGCTCGTCAGCGACTCGAACAGCTGGGCCGTGATCGCGGCACTCCCCGCGTCGGACTGGGCCGCAGGATCGAGGGTGGTGGCCGTGCCGGCCAGGATCCGGACCGGGTGATCCGGCGAGGCGACCGTCTGGTCCCCGCACGCGGCGACCATGGTCGCGAGCGCGGCAAGGACGATGAGTCGGCGCATCGCCGGGAGTATATGGGCGGGCACCGGATGAGGCCTCGCAGGTCCACACCGCCGGGGGAACGATGGGATCGGGCCTGCGAGGCCTCTGGTGGGATAACGACCCTGGAGGGGAAACGTTATGGCCCCGGAGGCCCGGGATGTAAACGTTTTCTGGGGTGTCGCTACGATGAGCGTCAGATGCCGCTTCGCCTTCGCAACACGCTGGGCCGCCGAGTCGAACCGGTCGAGCCGCTGGAGCCCGGTCGGGTCCGGATGTACACCTGCGGACCGACCGTCTACCGCTACGCCCACGTGGGGAACCTGCGCAGCAACCTGCTCGCGGACCTGATCCGGCGGGCGCTCCTCTATCACGGGATCGACGTCTTCCACGTCAAGAACATCACCGACGTGGGCCACCTGCGCGACGAGGGCTTCGACCGCGGCTCGGATCCGATGCTCGTCCAGGCGGGTCTCGAGTCGAAGACGCCGGCCGAGATCGCCGCCGCCTACGAGGCCGCGTTCCATGCCGACGAGGCGGCGGTCAACATCCTGCCGGCGCACGTCTTCCCGCGGGCGACCGAGCATATCGCCGAGATGATCGGGCTTGCCGAGGCGCTCGAGGACGCCGGCTTCGCCTACGCCACGCAGGAGGGCAACGTCTACTACGAGGTCGGCCTGTTCGACGGCTATGGCCGGCTGTCGGGGAACACGCTGGACAAGCTTCGCGCGGGGCACCGCGGACAGGTCGAACCTGACAAGCGCGATCCCGCCGATTTCGCGCTGTGGAAGGCAGCCGGCGACGGCCGGATCCTGTCGTGGCCGACCGCCCGCTGGGGCGAGGGCTTCCCGGGCTGGCAC
>DASYJV010000415.1:0-7826 GCA_035996105.1 Candidatus Limnocylindrales bacterium
GCCATCGAGCGTGAGGTCGCGAAGCGGCGCCGCGAGACCGCGTTCGGGCGCCTGCGACAGCTCGCCCGCCGGCTGCCGATGCGGCTCCGTCCACGGCTGTTCGGGAGCATCCATGGACAGCTCGGCGGCCACTTCCGGCTCTTCCTGTCGGCCGGTGCATTCCTGCCACCCGCGCTCCAGCAGGGCTGGGAGGATCTCGGCGTCACGATCCTCCAGGGATACGGCGCGACCGAGACCGGGACGGGCAGCTGCACGACCCTCGACGACCACGGCCTCGGCACGGTCGGCCGGCCGCCGGCGGGCGTCGACATGCGGCTCGCCGACGACGGCGAGATCCAGTTCCGGGGACCGACCGTCTTCCGCGGCTACTGGGAGAACCCGACCGCGACCGCGCAGGCGTTCACCGCCGACGGCTGGTATCGGACCGGCGACATCGGCCACCTCGACCCCGCTGGACGGCTGATCCTGTCGGGTCGCGTGAAGGACATCATCGTCCTGCCCAACGGCTTCAACGTCTATCCCGAGGACATCGAGAATGCGCTCCGGATCGCCGGCATCCGCGATTCGGTCGTGCTCGAGACGCGACCGGGCCGGATCGAAGCGGTCGTGCTCGGGTCGGCCGCGGGCGATCCCGGCGCCGTCGGGGAGGCCGCGCCGGAGGCGGTCCGCGAACGGATGGATGCGGCGGTCAAGACGGCCAACGCCACGCTTGGTCCGAACCAGCGGATCGCCGGCTGGCGGCTCTGGCCCGAGGAGGACTTCCCGAGGACCCATACGCTCAAGGTCAAGCGCGCTCCGGTCCGCGCGTGGGCCGCGGTCGACACACCGCTCCCGGTCGGCTGAACGCCCGGCTCAGGGTGCCACGGGATAGCCGACGCCCAGCGTTTCGAGCGCGGCCTGGATCCCGGGGGCGGAGGCATCCGCAGCGCCCGCGGGGAGCCAGGTGTAGAGCACGATCGTCGCACCCACCTGGCGGATGACCGTGATCGTCCCGGAGGTCGTCTGGACCCGGGCGGGACCGGTCGCGAGATAGGCCTGCTCCTCCGCCGCGGCGGTCGCCGCCCGTCCCGGGTCGGGAAATTCGTACACCACGATGAAGCCCTTCTGTGGGTCCTTTGGCAGGATCACCTGGTAGACGGCCCGCGGCGCTGTCGTCAGCAGGGGCGATTCCGCGGGCCGCACCGGCGACTGCGTGTCGGTGAGCACCAGATCGTGGGTGGCAAGGGCGTTGACCAGGGCGATCCGCGTCTGGTCGACGGCGGCCGAGACCGTCGAGCCCGGTCCGATCGAGGGGACCGTCAACGACCGGTTCGGGTCAGCCGTCGTGCCGCACGCCGCGACGGCGGCGACCACCGATCCGATGACGAGCGCTCGGGCGGCGCGGCGCGCGCTCGGCCTCATCCGGGTGGCCAGTCGAAGGGGCGGCCACCCATCAGGTGGACATGGAGATGCTCGACGGTCTGGCCACCCCAGCGTCCAACGTTCGAGACGAGCCGATACCCGCCCTCGGCGAGCCCCTCGGTCCGCGCCAGGTCGGCGGCCACGGCGAAGAGGCGCCCGAGCAATGGCCCGTCTGCCTCGGTCAGCTCGGCCGCCGAGGGGATATGGCGACGCGGGATGAGCAGGATGTGGCTCGGCGCCCGGGGCGCGATGTCGCGGAAGGCGATGACGAGCTCGTCGTCGTGGAGCCTGTCGGCCGGGATCGAGCCCGCCACGATCCGACAGAACAGGCACGCGTCGGCGCCCGGGCCGGACACCGCGAGATCCTCCGATCCGGATCTCACCAGAGCACCGGCTTGGAGCTCATCAGGAACCCGATGGTGCCGACCAGACCGGCCATCAGGTACGAGACGTAGCGCTGCCGCTTCGCTCGCTCGAGCCAGGTCCTGTCGTCGGACGCGGCGCGGATGCCGACGAGCCGGCGCAGGTTGGGTCGCTGGATGAAGAACGCGATCCCGAGGTTGATGAAGTAGATCGAGAGCGCGACGAGCAACCACGGCTGTTCGAGGAGCGACGATCCCAGCGTGGCGACGAGCCCGAGTCCGGTCAGCGCCAGTCCCAGCCCGAGACCGATCGTGCCGTGCGCCTGGGCCCACAGCAGGGTGCGCACGACGCCGCTCTCCGAATCGATGGTCGCGCGGCGAGGCCGCAGCGCGAACGGCAGGAGGATCGATGGCAGCGCGAGGCTGATCGCGAGCACGATATGGGCGGCGAGCAGGAACGGGAAGTAGGCGGGCATCGCCAGCGATTGTAGGGCGAGGCGCCCACCAAGCCCGCCGGTCACGTCGGACGGACGGCGCGCAGCGCGACCCAGTCCCCCTCGGTGGTTCGCGCGACGACCTCGAGACCGGCTGACTCGAACGCTTCCCGGACGTCCCGCTCTCGATCGATGAAGATCCCCGACGCGAGCAGCGACCCGCCGGGGCGGAGCTCGTCATGGAGTGGTCCCGCCAGCGGGACGAGGATGCCGGCGATCAGGTTCGCCAGGACGACGTCGAAGGGTGGCTCGTGGCTTGGCAGGCTTCCTTCGCGGACGCGGGTCCGTCGGGCCAGGGCGTTGCGGCGGGCGTTGGCGCCGGTCGCCTCGATGGCGATCGGGTCGGTGTCGAGACCCAGGGCCGAGCTCGCGCCGAGCTTCAGCGCGGCGATCGCGAGGATCCCGGATCCGCAACCGACATCGAGCAGGCGAGCACCCTCGAGGAGGCCCATCTCCGCCATCCCCTCGACGCCGACGAGGCACAGCCGCGTGGTGGGATGGAGCCCGGTGCCAAAGGCCATCCCGGGGTCGAGCGCGAGGACGACGTCATTCGGCGCTCGACGATGTCGGCGCCAGGTCGGGCGGATGATCAGCCGCCGGCCGATGCGCATGACCGGGAAGTAGGCCTTCCAGGCGTCGGCCCAGTCGGCCTCCTGGACGATCCGCGTCCGAAGCTCGCCGATCGGGCGCAGACCGAAGGCCTGGAGATGACCGAGCGCCGTTGCCACGCTCGCCGCGGCACGATCGGCCGCGGCACGGTCCCGGTAGGGCAGGTAGGCCCGCACGATCGCCGGCCGGCTCGGATCCACCCGGGCGCCCAGTCCTTCGTCGACGAGGTCGAACGCCGGCTCGACCGACGTACCTCCCGGTGCGACCCGTCCGAGGATCTCGCTGACCGCCTCGACCGCCTCGACATCGGCCTCGACGGCCAGCTCCAGCCAGGCGTCGCCGGCTTCCCTCAACCCAGCCCGAGCTTCTCGAGCAGACCGCCGCTCCCCTGGCCGACCGACTCGCCGGACTCCTGGGCGTAGGCGGCAAGCAGGTCACGAGCCTTCTTCGACAGCTTCGTCGGGACGGTCACGTCGACCATGACGTGCAGGTCGCCACGCTGACCGGCGTGTCGCAGGTGCGGGACACCCTTGCCGCGCAGGCGGATCTCGGTGTTTGGCTGGGTGCCGGGCTTGATCTCGACATCCTCCGCGCCCTCGATGGTCGGGACGCTGACGCGCGTGCCGAGGGCCGCCTGCGCGATCGAGATCGCGGCGTCGTAATACAGCTCCGTCCCCTCGCGGGTCAGCGACGCGTGGGGCTGGACGTGGACCGCGACGTACAGGCTGCCCGGGGGACCGCCGCGCGGACCGACCTCGCCCTCGTTCGAGAGCCGGATCTGGTGGCCTTCGTCGATGCCCGCCGGGATCGCGACGCGCAAGGTGCGCTTGCGCTCCGTCCGGCCTTCGCCCCGGCACGTCTCGCACGCGTCCTCGACGACCTTGCCCTCGCCGTGGCAACGCGGGCAGGCGCTGACGTTGACCATCTGGCCGAGCATCGTCTGGCGCACCGAGCGCACCTCGCCCCGGCCGTTGCACTGCGGACAGGTGATCGCCTGGCTGCCCACCTTGGCGCCGCTCCCCTGGCACGTCTCGCAGCGCAGGAGCGCGCTGAATTCGATCTCCTTCTCGGTCCCCTTGACCGCCTCCTCGAAGGTGATCCGCAGGTCGTAGCGCAGATCGGCCCCGGGCTGCGGCCGCCCGCGCCGTGCCGAAGCGGCATTGCCCGCGCCGCCGAAGAATGCGTCGAAGATGTCCGAAAAGCCGCCGAACCCCTCGAACCCGCCCGCACCGGCGTCGGCCCCTTCGACCCCCGCTCGCCCGAACGTGTCATAGCGCGATCGACGCGCCGGGTCGGAGAGCACCTGGTAGGCCTCGTTGATCTCCTTGAACCGCGCCTGCGCCTCGGGCTTGGTGTTGACGTCGGGGTGCCACTGCTGGGCAAGCTTGCGGAAGGCGCGCTTGAGCTCGGCGTCGGTCGCAGTTCGCTCGACGCCGAGGATCAGGTAGAAGTCGCGTTCGGTCGTGGCCACGGAGTCGAAGGATACGGGAGGTCGCCCGGGTGGGGTTGCAACGGACCTCCGCCCCTACTTGAGCAGCAGCTTATCCAGCCTGCGCGAGGTGACCGCCAGCCCGACCATGCCCATCGTCACCAGGTACACGACGTGGACGACGACGACCGGCGAGATCGCCCCGACGGCCAGCGAGCGGATCAGGTCGACGCCCTGGTAGAGCGGCGTGAGCTGGACGAAGACCCGCAGGGCCTCCGGGTAGGCGTCGATCGGATAGAACGTGCCGGAGAACAGGAACATCGGCAGGACGACGAGCTGGATCAGGTCGAAATCCTGCCAGGTCTTCATGAACGAGGTCGCCGCCATCCCGACCGCCCCGAATGCGAAGCCGACCAGCAACGCCGCGGGCACGGCCAGGATCACCCACGGGGAGGCGACCAGCCCGAGCAGGAGCATCACGGCCATGAATCCGATGGCGTAGAGACCGCCGCGGATGAGCGCCCAGCCGAGCTCGCCGAGCGCGATGTCGCCGGCCGACAGGGGCGTCGACAGGATCGACGTAAAGGTCTTGTTGTAGTGGAGCTTGAAGAAGAAGTTGAAGGTGCTCTCGTTGATCGCGCCGTTCATGGCCGCGGTGGCCAGCAGCGCCGGTGCGACGAACAGCTGGTAGCTGATCGGATGACCGCCCGGCCCCGGGATCGCGCCGATCAGCGAGCCAAGACCGAACCCGATCCCCAGCAGGTAGAAGAGTGGCTCGAAGAAGCCCGACAGCAGGACCATCCAGCCATGCTTGTAGACATACAGGTTGCGCTCGATCAGGCGCATCGAGCGGCGGCTGCCGATGGCGAACGACGGCGTGATCCGAAGCGCGGTCATCCGCGGATCAACCGGCGCTCGATGGTCCGGATGGTCAACCACGCCCCCACGACGGCGAACGCGGTCAGGTACGCCAGGTGGATGACCGCCGCGACCGGGTCGCCGACGATCGTGCCGAGCGACAGACCGCGGGTCAGCGCCACGCCGTGGTAGAGAGGCGTCAGGAAGGCCAGCGTCTGGAGCGCGCCCGGCAGGGTGCTGATCGGGAAGAACGTCCCGGAGAACAGGAACAAGGGGGTGATCCCGAAGCGGAAGATCGCGGCGAATCGATCGGGCGTCTTCTGGGTCGCCGCGAAGGCTGCGATCGGTCCGGCAAAGGCCATCCCGGTCAGGACCGAAGCCGGGATCGCCAGCACGATAAGTGGCGACTGGGCGGCGCCGAACAGCACGATGACGACGGTGAAGATCGTCGTGATCATGGTCAGGCGGGCCACGATCCAGGCCAGGTTGCCCAACGCGATATCCCGTGGCGAGATCGGCGTCGCGTACATGGCGTGGAAGATCCGTTGCCAGACCAGGCCGCCCATGATCGGGAAGGTCGCCTCGAACGATGCCGTCTGCATCGCGGTCGCGGCCAGGAGGCCCGGGGCGAGGAAGACGATGTACGGCACACCGCCGAGCGTGGCGCTGCTCGACACGTAGCCACCGAGGCCGATGCCCATCGCCGTCAGGAACAGGATCGGCGAGATGAACGACGTGAAGATCGACGCGCGGAATGTCTTCCGGTAGGACAGGAACCGATGCTCGAAGACGCGGCCGACCGTCGACCGAGGCGAGGCCAGAGGTGTCATCGGGCGCCTATTCGATCAGCGATCGGCCGGTCAGCCGAAGGAAGACGTCCTCGAGCGACGAGCGACGGACGAGGACCGCCTCGGGCTTCAGGCCACGCGCGTGGACCGCGACGGCCGCCGCCTCACCGTCGTCCGCGTACAGCAGGATCCGGTCCGCCAGCTGCTCGATGCGCTCGGCGATCCCGTCGAGCTGGCCATCGAGGGTCTCGGCGACGCCCGGAGGAAAGCGCAGCTCGGTCACCTCGCGGGTCGAATACTGCTCGATCAGCTCGCGGGGGCTTCCCTCGGCGACGATCTTGGCCTTGTCCATGACCACGAGGCGATCGCACAGCTGCTCGGCCTCGTCCATGTAGTGGGTCGTCAGGACGAGCGTCACGCCGCGCTGCTTGAGGCGATAGAGGCGATCCCACAGGAGGTGGCGCGCCTGGGGGTCCAGGCCGGTCGTGGGCTCGTCGAGCAGGAGCAGCGTCGGCTCATTGATGAGCGCCCGGGCCACCGTCAGGCGACGCTTCATCCCGCCCGACAGGGGCTCGACCTGGTCGTTCGCGCGCTCGGTCAGCTGCGCGAAGTCGAGCAGCTCGTCCGCCCGGCGGCCGACCTCGGCTCGGCTGAGACCGAAATAGCGACCGTACAGGGTCAGGTTCTCCCGGACCGTCAGCTCCGTGTCCAGGGTGTCCTGCTGGGGAGCGACACCGAGGCGAGCCCGGATCTGGGGCCCATGGACCGACGGGTCCATGCCCATCACCTCGAGCACGCCGCCGCTGGTCGGCGAGACACAGCCGATCATCCGCATCGTCGAGGTCTTGCCGGCGCCGTTGGGACCGAGGAAGCCGAAGGATTCGCCGGGCGCGACGTCGAAGTCGATGGCGTCGACGGCCACGAAGTCGCCGAACCGCTTGGTCAGGCCGCGGGCATGGATGAGCGAGGTGGTGGGCGTCTCGGGCATGGGCGGGCATCGTATCAAATCGTCCCGCGCATGGCTGGGGAAACGTGCTACGATGCGGTAGCATATCGGCCGGCAGCGGCCGCACCCGTCGAACTGCGAGGCAGCGCATGAGCACGATCCCCGACCCCGTCACGACCCTCCTCGAGGCGGCACTCGTGGGCGAGCTGACCGTGATCGACGGCGATGGACGCCCGGTCACCTACCCGCTCATCCCGTTGTGGGACGGCGAACGGATCTACCTCACGTCGTCGACCCTCTTCAGCCGGAAGCTCGAGCACATCCGCGGCAATCCGCGGGTCTCGCTCTCGATCACGGACCCCGTGGCGGTCGGTGGCGCGCAGGGTCGGGCCACGATCCAGGGTGACGCGCGGGTGATCGAGGAGGATCCCCACGGCGGCTGGGAACGGCTCCTCCCGATCTGGGAGAAGAAGGAGCCGTCGATCGTCTACTTCCTCAAGGCCCGCGTCGCGCTGCCACTGTTCTTCGAGCGCGCGCTCATCGAGATCACGCCCCGACGCGTGCTCTTCTGGCCGGACGGCGATCCGGCCACGGGGCCCGTCGTGACGACGGTCGGCCGGGCGGCAGCCTGATGCGAAGCACACCCGAGATCGACGCCCGGACCGGCCTCGAGAAGCTGGCGACCTATCCCTATCAGATCCTGACCTGGGTCGACGACACGGGCTATCCGGTCAGCGTCGCGGTCGACGCGCGGGTCGACCAAGTCGGGCTCACGGCACGGTTCGACGCGCCCGGCGGATTGAGCGTCCCGACCGATCGCGATGTCTCGCTGACGGGCTCGCACATCCGGCCGCAACCCGGCTATGGCTACGACGAGCGCCGCCACGTCACGGTCTGGGGCCCGGCCACGATCACTGGCCACACCGTCTCCGTCGCCGG
>DASYJV010000416.1:0-6992 GCA_035996105.1 Candidatus Limnocylindrales bacterium
CTGCCACCGACCATGGGTGTTCCCGGCGAGATCGGCAGTCCCACGGGGTCCGGCGAGCCACCGATCGAGTCGGTCGGTCCCTAGCCGGCCGCTCGGGTCACGGGGTCACTCGTCGGCGAGGATCCAGCGGTCGACGTCGCGCTCGTAGTCGAGCAGCTCCTCGGGACGGAACCACAGGGCGAGCTCTGTAGCGGCGGCCTCCGGGCTGTCCGAGGCGTGGACGATGTTCTGTGCCGTCTCGAGGGCCAGATCGCCGCGGATCGTGCCCGGTGCCGCCTCATGTGGGCGAGTCGCACCATTGATCGAACGCACGACCGCGATCGCATTCGGCCCATCGAGGGCGAGCGCGACGAGCGGCGCGGAGATGATGAAGTCGACCAGCCCCGCGAAGAACGGCTTCGCCCGATGAGCGGCGTAGTGGCGCTCAGCGAGGTCGCGATCCACGCGGACGAGCTTGAGGCCCACGATCTTGAGACCGCGGGCTTCATACCGGGCGAGGATCCGGCCGACCAGCTGCCGCTGGACGCCATCGGGCTTCACGAGGACGAGGGTTCGTTCGGTGCCTGGCATGTCTTCCTTGGGTACGGTCGGACTGGACGCGGGATTGTATCGGAAGCGGCCCAGGGTCAGCCGGACGGCCCGCCGTCGCCGTCGAGCGGGAGCGGGATCGAGACGTCCGGCTTGTCGTCGCCGGGTTGGGACGGCGCCCGCTGCGGATGCGGAGTCGGGGTCGCCGCGGCCGGGGTCGACGCGTCCCGGGTCGTCGCGGCCAGGGTCGTCGCGGCCAGGGTCGGCGGTTTGCCGCGTGAGCGTTTGCGTCGCTCGGGCAATCCCCCATGGGCCGCCACGAGGTAGGCCTCCTGCGCCTCGGCCTCGTGGCCGGCCACCCGGTAGGCGTCGCCGCGGACGACCAGCAGGCTCGGGACGCGAGCGCCGGCCGTCGCTTCGAGGATGGCCGGCGCGAGGGCCGGCGCCAGCCGCACGGCGATCCCGAACCGGAGCGCCGCGTCATCGAGCGCGCCCTCGACGAGCGCCGCTCGGCCGGCCTCGAGCTCGAGGGCGGGATCGGGCATCACCCGCGACGCCGGGTCCTCGGGCACGTCCTCGTCCCAGAACCCGCGCATCACCGGGCCGGATGGGATGATCGGCGCCGCCGATGCGCTGGCGGCGGCCTCGGCCTGCTCCGCCCCGGCCCGGCTCCCCTCCCCCGCGATCATCGACTCGGGCGCACGGTCGAACATGGTCGGCGCCGTCGGCGGTGGTTCATCGGCATCGGGCGGCCACGCGGCCGACCGTGGCATCCCGGCGAAGATCACGTCGATCGAGGTGGAGGCCGCGGCCATGGCTCGAGAGGCGAGCCGTCGTGCCTCGCTCGGCCGGCCGAGCTCCATGGCCGCCTCGGCGGCGATCAGGAGCGCGATGGGATCCTCCTCGTCGCCGCGCAGGGCCGCCGCCGCAGCCTCGCCCGCGCCGACCATGTCGCCGCTCCGCCAACGGACCTCGGCAAGATCGACCAGCCCGGTGACACCCAGCCGACCGAGGCCGGCAAGGGTCTCCAGCTCCGTCCGGGCGAGGGCCAGGAGTCCGAGCCGCAGGTGCGCGTGGGCGAGCACGAGCTCCACCGAGCGCGCTCGGGGCACATCGGGCCGGACCATCGTCCCGACGGTCATCCCGGCAACCGCAGCCGAGGCTCGAGACCGCGGAGATAGCGCGCGGGTGCGACCGCCGACAGTCGCAGACCCTCGTCGCAGAAGATCTGCGCAGCGAGCTGCTGCACGGCGGCCGCGTCGACGGCGGCGATCTCGGCGAGTGCCTCGTCGAGGGTCAGGACTCGATCGTGGAGCGCCTCCTGTCCACCGATCCAGGAGGCGACGTGGCGCGTGTCGTCCATCCGCAGCTCGAGACCGCCCGCGAGGTATCGCCTGGCCTTCTCCATCTCGGCATCCGGGACGAGCTCGTCGCGGAGTCGCGCGAGCTCCACGAGGATCGCCTCCAGCGCGGCCGGCAGCCCCGCGGGATCGACTCCGGCCGTGACCTCGAGCGCGCCGGCGTCCGCGTAATCCACCAGTCCGGACGACACGTCGTAGGCGAGACCGAGCTCCTCGCGGACGGACAGGAAGAGTCGGCTGCTCATGCCGTCGCCGAGCACGGCGTTGAGCACGGCCAGGGTCCAGCTGTCCGGGTGGTCTCGGCGCAGACCGGGGACGCCGAGGCAGATCTGCGCCTGGCTCGTGTCGCGTTTGCCGGTCCTGACCCGCGCACCGGCCGGGAGGACCGGCGCGGGTTCGTACCCCGGCAGCGTCCCGTCGCCCGATCCGAACGCCTTCGCCGCGAGCGATGTGGCCTCCGCGTGGTCGAGGTCGCCGACGACCGCGACGACGGTATTGGCCGGCCGATAGGCGCTGCTCCAGAAGTCGCGGATGGCGTCCTCGGGGAGCGACAGGACGTCGCTCTCTTCGCCACAGATCTCGCGGCCGAGCGGCCCATCGCCGAACATCGCGGTCTGGAACAGGATCTGGCAGTACTCGGATGGGTCGTCGAGGTAGGAGCGGATCTCCTCGATGATCACCGCCCGCTCGCTCTGGATGTCGGCCGACTCGAGTCGCGGCCGCACGATGAGCTCGCCGACGACATCCATCGCACGAGCGGCTTCGCGGCGCGGCACACGGACCCAGTAGACCGTGGATTCGCGATCGGTGGCTGCGTTGAACGAGCCGCCCACGCCCTCGATCGCCTCGCTGATCGCCCGTGTCGAGGGGTAGGCCGTGGTGCCCTTGAAGGTCAGATGCTCCATGAAATGGGCGACCCCGACCTGACCGGCCGTCTCGAGCCGGGAGCCGGCCAGGACGTACGCGGCGATCGAGACCGAGCGCGCCGACGGGAGCCGGGCGCTGATCACGCGGGGCCCGGCTGGCAGCGCGGTCCGTTCGAACATCCGCTCGATGGTACCGGAAGTCGCTCGGCCGCCCCGGCCGACAGGGCCCGGGGCGGCCGAGATCGATTGACCTGAACGCGCCGTTACTTGATGACCGTCTGGATCCACGCGTTGGCGAAGTAGATGAGGAAGCCGATCGAGACGAGCCACATCAATGGATGGATCTCGCCCAGCTTTCCACGAACCACCTTGAGCAGGACCCAGCTGATGAAGCCGGCCCCGATCCCGACGGTGATGTCGTAGGTCAGCGGCATGAGGATCATGGTCAGCAGCGCTGGCAGCCCCTCCTCGATGTCGTCGACCGGGATGTCCCTGACGAGGGTGAACATCAGGTACCCGACCAGGACCAGGGCCGGAGCCGTGGCCTGGGCCGGGATGAGGCCGGCGATGGGTGACAGGAAGATCGCAAGCAGGAACAGGATCCCGGTCACGACCGAGGCGAAGCCCGTGCGGCCACCCTCGGCGACGCCGGCCGCACTCTCGATATAGGTGGTGTTCGACGACACCCCGCCGACGCCACCGGCGATGGCCGCCACGCTGTCGACGAGCAGGACCCGGCCGATGCCCGGCACCGACCCATCCGCACGGGCGAGACCGGCCTCGGCCGCGATCCCGGTGACCGTGCCCATCGTGTCGAAGAAGTCGCTGAGCATGATCGCGAAGATGGTCAGCACCGCGCTGACGACGCCCAGCTTGGTGAAGACCTGGAATGGGTCCTGCAGACCCAGACCGATCGTCGAGAAGCTCGGGGTCGAGACGAGGGTCGGGTCGACCTTCTGTACCCCGACGAGGATGGCGATGATCGTCGTGGCGATGATGCTGATGATCAGCGCGGCCCTGATCTTCAGGGCGTAGAGCCCGAAGGTGATGACCAGCCCGATGATGAACACGAGCTGGCCGAGCGTGGTCGGGAACGCCAGGGTGACGAGCGTCCCGCTGCAGAACCCGAGCGTGGCCGAGTCGGGGCCGCAGCCGGAGACGATCAGCCCGCCGTTCGCGAACCCGATGAACAGGATGAACAGGCCGATGCCGACGCCGATCGCCCGCTTGAGCGCGATCGGGACCGCGTTCATGATCGCCTCGCGGAGGCCGACCGCGACGAGCACGGTGATGAGCACGCCCTCGATCACGATCACGCCCATGGCGCCCTTCGCATCGAGGCCCTTGGCCGTGAGGCTGAACGCCACGATCGCGTTGATCCCGAGGCCGGCGGCCAGGGCGAGCGGGTAGTTCCCGACCACGCCCATCGCGATCGTCATGATCCCGGCGATGAGGGCTGTCCCCGCCGATACCGCGACGGGGTCCAGGCCGAGCGGCTTGGCGATGATGTTGCCGTTCAGGAACAGGATGTAGGCCATGACCATGAACGTCGTCAGGCCCGCCCTCGCCTCGGTCGCAAGGTCGGTCCCGCGTTCATAGAACTTGAAATAACCGGCGAGGCCGCCGGCCGGTGGGCCTGGCTGGGCCGTCGTGCTGGGCTGCGTGTCAACGCTCACCTGGATCCATCCCTCCTTGCCTGAGTGGCGCGCCGGACCCGGGGACGGGCACGGGACGCGCGAGTGTCCAGTCGTGCGGCCGCCTCCATCACGGCCGCGCTCCGATCCCCCTGGGCCGGACCCATGTCCGGTCCTCCCGATCCGCTACTCGTCCTCGCGGGCGTCGAGGCCGAGCAGCTCCATCTGGACGAACTCGCTGGTGTCGAACGCCAGCTGGCGTGGCGCGAAGGGCGAATCATCGACGGCACCCGGGCCGATCGGAGCGAACTCGACGACGATCTGCTCATCCCCCTGGACGAGCGTGTAGACCAGCAGCTGGTCGGGTCGCGTCTCGAACTCGAGATGCTCGAAGGAATCGATGTTGAGGGTGATCGCCAAGGGGGTGAAGTAGGTCGAGGTCTCCTCGGAGTCAACGACGATCCGCTCGACCCATCCGGTCCCGTGGGCGATGACCTCTCGCCCGCGCTGGTACCGGTACGTCACGGTCTGCTTGAGCAGGGGCCGGAGCAGGTGAAGCATGTCCGTCCGGCTCGTGACGACGCCCTGGTTGATGAAGAACTTCGCGGGGGGCGGGTTCGACACCCGGCGTCTCCTCGGTGGGCGGAAGGGACGAACGGGTGCGATGGTACCGCACCGGTGCCCGCGTATCATCCTCGCCATGCTGCTCGCGCTCGACATCGGCAACACCAATATCACGGTCGGTCTGTTCCGCGCCGGCGCCCTCTTGGCGACCCGCCGGGCCGCCACGGTTGTCCGCTCGACGACCGACGAGATCGAGCTGCTCATCGATGGCCTCCTGCGCCTCGACGGCCTCTCGATCGCCGACATCGACGCCATCGCCCTGGCGTCCGTCGTGCCGACCCTGTCGGGCGCGATCGAGGCGATCGCCGAACGACGCGACCATCCGCTCCTCGTGGCCAGCGCCGGGACCGTGCCGCTGGCGGTCCGCGTCGACCGGCCGGGCGATGTCGGGGCCGATCGCCTGGTCAACGCGCTCGCCGTCGCCCGGCTGTATGGCACGCCGGCGGTCGTCCTGGACTTCGGGACCGCAACGACCCTCGACTGCGTCGCGGCGGACGGCGCCTACGTGGGCGGCGCGATCGCGCCGGGTCTCGAGCTCGGGCTCGAGGCGCTTGCCGCGCGCACCGCCAAGCTGCCACGCATCGAGCTGCGCGCCCCGGAGCGGGCGATCGGCCGGGACACGGTCAGTGCCATGCAGTCCGGCACCATCTTTGGCTACCAGGCCCTCGCCGCTGGTCTCCTCCTGCGCGTGCGGGCCGAGCTCGCCGATGCGAACGACGTGGCACCGGCCGAGGTCCGCGCGATCCTGACCGGCGGGCTCTCGGCGGCACCCTGGGCGCGCGGGCTCGATGGGATCGACGCGATCGATCCCGAGCTGACCCTCAAGGGCCTCGCCATCCTGCACGCCGAGGTCGGCGGCGGCGAGCCACTCGAGCTGGGTCTGACGTGACCGAACGGCTTGACGGGCCATCGGGCGGGCGTCTGGCCGGACGGCTGATCGGGCTCGGCGTGACGGGCTCGATCGCCGCCTACAAGGCAGTCGAGCTCCTCCGCCTCCTTCGCGGCGAGGGCGCCGACGTGTCGGTCATGCTGACCCCCGCGGCCGCCCGGTTCGTCGGGCCGCTCTCGTTCGCGGCGCTTTCCCGCCACCCTGTCGAGACCGAGCTGCTCGATCTGCTGCCCGATGGACGGATCGGTCACATCGTCGTCGCCGACAGCGCCGATGCCATCGTGGTCGCGCCGGCCACCGCCCACTGGCTCGGGGCGATGGCGGGTGGGCTGGCGGGCGATGTCGTGACCGCGACGTGTCTCGCCTCGTCGGCACCGGTGGTCGTCGCCCCGGCGATGGACGGCGACATGTGGAGCCATCCGGCCACGACCGCGAACGTCGCGCGGCTTCGGTCGTTCGGCTATACGGTCGTCGAGCCGGCATCGGGTCCACTTGCCTCGGGGCAGTCGGGGGTCGGTCGCCTGGCCGAGCTCCCGGAGATCGTCGAAGCGGTCGTGGCGGCCGTGGCCGATCGCCCGGTCCGTGCCGCCGCCCCTGCAGCTCGCCCGCCGCTGGTCTCCGCCGCCCGCGATGCCGACCTGGCCGGGCGGCACGTGGTCATCACCGCCGGGGGGACGCGCGAGACGATCGACCCGGTCCGGTTCATCGGCAACCGCTCGACCGGGAAGATGGGCGTTGCGATCGCCCGGGCGGCCCTCGACCGAGGGGCGCGGGTGACGATCCTCGCGGCGAATGTCGAGGTCGAGCTGCCGGTCGAAGCGAGCGTGGTCCGCGTCGTGTCGACGGCCGACCTGTGGGCGGCATTGCTGCGCGCCGCGAGCGGCCCCGACGGCGCCGCCGGGTTCGACGCCCTCGTCATGGCCGCCGCCGTTGCCGATTTTCGACCAGTCGATCCCGCCCCGCTCAAGCTGCCGCGCGCCGACGGCCTGACCCTCCGTCTCGAGGCGACGCCCGACCTGCTGGCCGAGGTCGCGCGCATCGCCCGCGGGCTCGACAGCGACGGCGCGTCGACGCGCGAGCCGCTGCGACC
>DASYJV010000417.1:0-3387 GCA_035996105.1 Candidatus Limnocylindrales bacterium
ACGGACGGCGTTCCTTCAGTCCGGCCTCGCGGGTGCGCTGGGCACCGTCGAGGTCCGGCCGCTCGAACTCACCTCCGCGTACGGCGCTATCGCCAACGGCGGCGTCCGGGTCCCGCCCCGGATGATCCTCGAGGTCATCGCCCCCGACGGCACCGTCGTCTGGCACGCGCCGGATCCCCAGGGAGCGAAGGCCGTCTCGCCGCAGGCCGCGTTCCTCGTGACCGACATCCTCGCCGGCAACACCGACAAGGCCCAGAACCCGATCTGGGCCGAGAAGCTCGCGCTGTTCAACGGCAAGGGCGGCAGCCGCCGTCCCGCGGCGGTCAAGACCGGGACCTCGAACGACGCGGCCGACCTGGCAACCTACGGGTTCCTGGCCGCACCGGGTGGTGGCCAACCGGCGCTCGCTGTCGGGATCTGGATGGGCAACAGCGACCACTCGAACCCGCGGTCAAAGACCCCGGCCATCTCGCTCACGGCCGCCGCCCCGCTCTGGCACGCATTCGTCCAGGACTACACGAATGGCTGGCCGGTGGCCCAGTTCCGACCGCCGAAGGGCGTCGTCCGGGCGACGGTCGACGCGTGGTCCGGTGGCGCACCGGGACCCTGGACGCGAGACACGACGAGCGCGTGGTTCATCGCCGGGACCCAGCCCGGGGCGGCCGGTGCGGTGGATCCGAACGGACTGCTCTACGCGCAGGGCTGCGGTGGCTGGACCGTGGACCTGGTCAAGGCCGAGCTCGGCCCGACGAGCTGGCGGGCCGACGTGGCCGACTGGATGCGGCGAGCGGCCGCTGGGCCCGGACGCTTGGGAGCCTATGAGTCGCGGACCGCCTATTTCTGGGGGAAGTCCTCGTGGGGCGGTCCGCTCGGCGCGTGCTCAGGTCAGACGGCCGGGAGCGGCAGCCAGGCCAGCGGCGGGCAACACGGACAGCAACCGGCAGCGCACCACAAGAAGAAGCACAAGAAGCCGAAAGGTGGCCCGCCGACGCAGGGCGCCGTGATCGGTGCGCCCGCCCCCGGCACGAACCCGTAGGCCGCGACCCGTGCGCGCCGATCTTTTTCCATGGACCGTTCGCGGGATGGGTCTCGCGCTCGGGGCGGCCATCGTCTATGGGCTGATCCAGCTTGGCGTGGCGGCCGGCGGCGTCCTGTTGCTCCTGTTCGTAGCGATCCTGCTGGCGTCCGCCCTCGAGCCGATCGTCGGGCTGATCCGCGACCGGCTCCCGCTCGGCCGCGGGGCCACGATCCTCGTCGTCTACGTGACGTTCTTCGTTGCCGTCGTCGGGCTCGCGGTCGTGGTCGTCCCGGCGGCCATCGGGCAGGGCCAGAAGATCGTCGCCAGCCTGCCCACGTTCCTCGACTCGGTGCGGACCTGGGCGGGGACACTCCGCCCGGCCATCCTCGGACGATCGGTCATCGAGCTGACCGACTCCGTCCAGAGCATCATCGCCCAGCCTGGCAAGGCCGATCCGACACAGGTCGTGCGGGTCGGGGCGGCCGCCGTGGAGACCGTCGTCTCGCTCGCGAGCCTGCTGACGATCGTCTTCTTCTGGCTGCTCGAGCACGCCCGGCTCCAACGCTACATCCTGGCCTACATCCCGGCCGACCGACGGGCGGGAGTCCGGGACGCCTGGAACGAGGTCGAGACCCGACTCGGTCTGTGGGTCCGCGGCCAGCTCACGCTCATGGCCGTGATGGGCGTGGCGACAGGCATCGCCTACACGATCCTGGGCCTGCCGGGCGCGCTCCTCCTCGGGCTGATCGCGGCGGTCACCGAGGCGATCCCGATCATCGGACCGCTGCTGGGCGCGGTCCCGGCGATCCTCGTGGCCGCGACGGTGTCACCGCAGCTCGCGCTCATCGTGGCCGGCGTCTACCTGGTCATCCAGTTCACGGAGGGCAGCGTCCTCGTGCCGCTGGTCATGCGCAACACGATCGGCATCTCGCCATTGCTCGTGCTGCTGAGCCTGCTCATCGGAGCGGCCGTCGGCGGGCTGGTGGGTGCGTTCCTGGCCGTCCCGGTCGCCGCCGCCGTCGAGATCGTCCTGGGCCGGATGCAGGCGCGCGCGACGCCGGTGGCCCAGGATCCGGCCGCGATCGAGACGCCCGACGACGAGGTCCGCGACGAATACGAGGGCTCGCTGCCCGATGCCGGCGATGCGCTCCGGAGCGCCGACTCGACCCCGCCAGGCTGAGTCCCGGTCGACCCCCGCCGCCTCGATCCCTCAGCCGAGTGCGGCGACCGCGATCCCCCGGGTCGGTCGATGGACTGACTGCTCCCAGTCCCGGCGCCAGTCGGCGAGGCGGCGGCTGCCGTCCATCGCCGAGATGGGCGTCAGATCGACGAACGTGGTCGGATCGGCCGCCTCGATGCGATGGCCGGGCGGGCCCCCCGGGCAGTGGAAGACGTCGCCGGTCGAGACCAGCTCGACGTCGTTCTCCCACTCGATGGCGAACCGACCGGTGGTCACGAGGCCCCAGTGCGGCGCATCGCACCACCCAGCGGTGTACCCGGTGCGCTCGCCCATCCTGACCCGGGTCATGAGATAGCCGGACATCGGCCAGGACTCGGTGGCGACCTGACCGGCGGCCACCTCCTGCTCGGGGATCGGCGGCACGATCGTCGGAGCGACGCGCGGCTTGATGATCTCGAACCCCTTTGCGGCGAGACCCTTGTCGCTCACGTCGAGCTCGGGTTCGACCGGCTGGAACCCGGCCACGAGACCGGCGCCAGCGCTCTCGAAGTGGTGTTCGGGCCCGCCGGCCGGCACGTGGAACCCCCGACCGGCCGGGATGGGCTGGCGCTGGCCATCCGAGACATATGTCAGGTCGCCCTCGATGACGAAGCCCCAGTGGGCGAGCGAGCAGGCCTGCTCGAGCGAGGTCCCAGGGGATCCCGACACGGGGATCTCGGCCAGGGCGTAGGCCATCGGGCCCAGCAGCACGAAGCGGATGACCATCCCGCTTTGGCGGATGGCCCGGAGCTCGACAGGCGCGACATGCATTGCGACGGGTTCCCTCGGGCGGGCTGTCGTGGACCTGTTCGGGAGTATATCCCGCGCCTGTGAAATGGGGCTCCGTCTTGCAATGAGGATGCAAGGTGCCCGTGACGCCGACTCCAGCCTCCGTAACGGTGCTCCTGTTCCAGTTCGGTGGCCGGCTCGACGTCACATCACGCTGGCGACCGCCTATCATCGAGGAACCGTGCCAGAATCGACGACGACAGGAAGCGCGGTCGCTCCGAGGGCTGGGGTGGTCGACGAGTTGTCCGAACCGGGCGAGCGCGATGCACCCACCACGATGGCGACCGAGAGCAACGCGGATCTGCACCGCGAGGCGGAGCGATTCAGGCTGATCCTGGACACCGTGGTCGAGGCGATCCTC
>DASYJV010000418.1:0-9126 GCA_035996105.1 Candidatus Limnocylindrales bacterium
CCATCGATGGGTCGGTCCGTGCCCTCGACGTGCAAGAACGCCCAGCCGGGGGGCACCGTGAGCTCGAGCTGTTCGCCGGACGAGACGGCCAGGGGCTGGTACGACCTGGCCGGGGTGGTGTCATCGGTGCCCGTGGTCGAACAGGTCGTGACCGTGGACGATCCCCGCGTCGCGACCACGCCGGCCCCGCCCCGGACCGCCACGTTCACTTCGGGCATCGCGACCTCCGTCGACGGCGGCGAGCACACCGGAGTGGGAGGGGCGAACGCGTGGGCAAGGGGGCTTGGCACCACCGAGCTCGGGCTCGGTGCCGAGCTCGGGGTGACGACCACGAGGGAGGGCCGAGTGGTCCAGGCCCCGACGGCAAGCGCCGCCCCGATCGCCAACAGGAACAGCGCGGCCGCAGCCAGCAGCCGCCAGTGGGTCGAGGCCCTTGGCACGGATCGGGCGGCGCTCGCGAGGACGGCGGATCGGATGTCCGCCGGCGGGAAGGCGAAGGCGATCGCACGGAGGGACTCGGCATCGCGCCGGTAGTCGTCGGCCACTCGACGGCAGGCCGGGCATGTCGCCATATGGGTGGCCAGCTCGTCACGTTCGAGCGGTGTGAGATCGAAGTCGATCGCGACGGCGGCGAGGTCGTTGGCACGCGTGTGATCGATCATCGACTTGTCTCCACTCGGAGCACGGCAGCGCGGAGGCGGGCGCGTGCACGGGTCAGGTGGACGCGCGTCGCAGCGTTCGTGCGACCGAGGCGCTCGGCGATCTCCTGGCCGCTCGCGCCCTGGGCGGCCAGGACAAGGGCGATCCGGTCATCGACCGAAAGGGTGGCCAGTGCCGCGTCGAGCTCACGGTGCTGTTCATTGCCCAGGGCGATCGTGTCGGGGGCATCCGCGTCTTCCCGCGAGACGAGACGTCCGGCGAACCGACGGGCCACCGAGACACGCCGAGCCCGACTGATGATGAGATTCGAGCTCGTCCGATAGAGCCAACCGCCCACATTGTCCGGATAGCGGCCCTGCCGCCCTTCCGCCAACAGCCGGGCGAAAGCCTCCTGGGTGACGTCGGCGGCGAGCTCCGGGTCGCGTCCAGCGCGCAGCGCCAGGCCGTAGATGGACCGGGCATGGAGGTCGTAGGCCGCCGCGATGTCCGCGACCAGCGAGGTCCGGGCGAGATGGTGACCGCCGAGTCGGACGGGCTCGGTCAGCGGCTCGCTCTCATTCACAACTCAACGACGCGCGTGACGGCACCGTGTTACGGGTCGGATGGCGACAGCCCTAGCAGCCGTGGCGCGGTCCTCAGCGAGCCGGCTTGGTCCGTGACTTGATGCGCGCAAGAGCCCCTTCCCAATCGGGGTCGATCGGGCGCCCTGGTTCGTCGAGGTCGATGAGCAGCGGGGCATGGTCGGATGGCACCGGCGGCCCCTTGCGCGCCTGACGATCGATCTCGGCGTCGACGACGCGCGCGGCGACCGGCGGCGAGACCAGAAGGTGGTCGATGCGCATCCCGAGATTCTTGTGGAACATCCCCGCCCGGTAGTCCCACCACGAGAAGCGGCCCTTCTCCGCGTGTCGTGCCCGATAGGCATCGGTCAGGCCGAGATCGAGCAAGGCTCGGAAGGCGGCGCGTTCGGGCTCCGAGACATGGGTCCCGCCATGGACGGCCGCCGCATCCCACACGTCATCGTCGGTCGGGGCGACGTTGAGATCGCCACCGAGGATCAGCGCCGCATCGGGCGTGCCCGGCGTGGTCGTCTCGCGGAGCCAGCGGGCCAGGCGCTCGAACCAGGCCAGCTTGCCGGCATAGAACGGAGACCCGACGATCCGCCCGTTCGGAGCATAGAGGCTGACGACGCGGAGCCCAGCCACCGTCGCGGCGAGCATTCGGGCCTCGTCGAAGGGGTTGAAATCGTCCTCGCTCGCGACCGCGGCGCCGGCGCCGCCCGGCCCCGAATCGCGGACCGGCCCGTCGCCGAAGTTCGTCACGACATCGGAGATCGCCAGCCCATCCCGGGCTGCGATGGCGACCCCGTTCCACCGTCCCTCGCCGTGGTGGACAAGCTGGTAGCCGGCCATCGCGAAGGCCATGACCGGCGCGTCCGCATCGCTGAGCTTCGTCTCCTGGAGCAGCAGGACGTCGGGCGCGGCCCGATCGAGCCAGCGCTCGACGGCCTCCTGTCGGGCCTTGAGCGAGTTGACGTTCCAGGTCGCGATCCGCATCTGGCGGCGGGCGCTAGTAGCGGCGTCCGCGCTGACGTTCGAGGTCGAACGTCGCGGTGTCGGCCACAGCCATGACCGCCATCGTGCCAGCCTGGACCGGGTCCGAGACGACCAGGTCGACGTGATCGGTGATCGAGCCGACCATGTTGAGCGCGATGATCGGGATGCCGACCGCCCGCAGCTCGTCGGCGGCCACGCTGATGTCACCGCCCATGATCGAACCCGCCAGCACGAGCAGGCGGGCGCGCGGCAGGTCGGCGACGGCCCGCACGGCCGCGGCGATGTGTTCCTCGCCGACGAGCGGGATGGTATCGACGCTGATCCGCTCGCCGCGGAGATTGTGGCGGTCGGCCTCGCTGACCGCGCCCAATGCGACCTGCGCGACCTGCGCGCCGCCACCGACCACGATGATCCGCTTGCCGAAGATGGTGTCGAGGGCGCGGGTCAGGTGGACGGTCCGGACGTCATCGAGGGCCTCCAGCGCCGCCACGAGGGCCTCCTCCGTGACCCCTTCGACCTCCACCTCGAGCTCGACCAGCGGCGGGTCGCCGTCGAGGCGACGGACCGTCGCGAGCGCTCGGATCCGGCCGCCGATCCCGGCGATCCGCTCGGTCACCGCGGAGATCGAGCGCGCGGTATCGACGAGGTCGAATCGGATCGCGGCGGCCGCCGCTCGGGCCGTCCCGTCGCGTCGCGGCATCAGCCGAGCGTGCCGCGTCCGGTGGCGCCGGGTCGGAGGTCGTTGACCGACAGGGCATCGGGCTCGAGGCCGCCGGTCGGATCGTGTTCCTCGAACGGCAGGCCCAGACCGGAGAATGCCTCGCGCGTCTGCGCCGCGTCGGAGGTGGTCAGCATGAGCGCGCCATCGGTGTCCTCGGCCACCCCGACGATGCCGGTGATGTTGACGCCACGGTCACCGAGTGCCGCCGCCACCCGGGCGAGCGAACCCGGCCGATCGTCGAGCTTGACCGTGAACCAGACCGTCACGCGACACCTCCTGCTGTGCTCGGGATGGTACCCCGGCCATCGTGCACGCGGCCGGTTCGGCGGTCGCAGTACGCTGGCCGCCATGCCCGCCCCACTCGGCAAGACGCCCACCCGGAGGATGCCCGACATCCAGGTCTTCGGGCGCAGCGATTCCCCGGCGACCCGAGCCGCGCTGCGGTTCTTTCGCGAGCGACGGGTCGCCGTCCATTACGTGGACCTGTCCAAGCGGAGCATCGCCCCGCTCGAGCTGCGCCGGTTCACGGAGCGCCTCGGGGCCCTCGCCCTGCTCGATCCGAGCTCGCGCCCGTTCCGCGAGGCAGGTCTCGCCCACCTGACGCTCGACGATGCCGGCGTCATCGCCCGGCTCCTGGCGGACCAGCGTCTCCTGCGCCTGCCCCTGGCCCGGCACGGCAACGCCGTCAGCATCGGTCTCGATGAGACGACCTGGGCGGCCTGGCTCAGGAGCGCCGGCGCGCCCTGACCGCGGACCAGCCGACCGCGAGCCCGGCGACCACCAGCCCGAACCCCAGCACCGCCCAGAGCGGGTCCCCGGTCATGAAGCTCGAGCCACGAAGGAGCCCGAGGCCCTGGCCGATCCAGACGGCCCCGACGAGGACGAGCACGGCGGCGACGATCCAGCGAGTGCGCACGGAGACCTCCCGGGTGGCATCCTAGCCACATGGACGATCAGGCGCAGGGCGTTCGTCGGTCGGGACGGATGGCGGTCACGCCAAAGGCCGCCCGGATGATCGAGGGCTCGGACAGCAAGACCGAGGACGAGAAGTTCCTCGAGCGGCGGCCGAGCCCGGATTTCCTCCAGACCGACCCGTGGCGGACGCTGCGGATCCTCGCCGAATTCGTCGAGGGGTTCGACGCGATGGCCAAGGTCGGCCCCGCCATCACCGTCTTCGGGTCGGCCCGGACCAAGGCCGATGACCCCGTCTATGAGCTCGCGCGGAGCATCGGCTTCAAGTTGGCCGAGGCCGGTTACGCGGTCATCACCGGTGGCGGGCCGGGCGCGATGGAGGCGGCCAACCGCGGCTGCCGCGAGGCCGGCGGACTCTCGGTCGGGTGCAACATCGAGCTGCCCCACGAACAGGGGCTCAATCCCTACGTCGATCTCGGCATCGAGTTCCGCTACTTCTTCGCGCGCAAGGTCATGTTCGTGAAGTACGCGGACGGGTTCGTCATCCTGCCGGGCGGCTTCGGGACGCTCGATGAGCTGTTCGAGTCACTGACCCTCATCCAGACGGGCAAGGTCCGCCATTTCCCGGTCGTGCTGGTCGGCAAGGCGTACTGGGCGGGCCTGCTGGACTGGATCCGGGAGACGCTCGTCGCACGTGGCGCGGTCGACGCCGCCGACCTGGACCTCCTCCTCCTGACCGACGACCCGGACGAAGCCGTGGCGATGATCCTGAGCCATACGCCCGAGGGCGACGATCACGAGCCGGTCGAGGCCCACGCCGACCAGGGCAAGCCATCCGACACGTCGGCACCGGAGAGTTGAGAGGGGCCGCTCAGGCCCGCGGCATGGCGACCTCGATCCGACCTTCGACCACGCGGACCGGGTAGTAGCGCAGGCGGCGGACGCGGGTCAGCCGGCGCGCCTCGGCCTTCGTTCCCGGCGGATCGACCTTGGGTTCCCGTCCGCCGGGCGTCCACACCGCGTGGTAGCCCCCGTCCGCGTCGAGCCCGCCCGTCGTCGGCATCTGGACGGTCTCGCCGGTCGCCAGGTCGAACCGTCCCTCGTGCAGCGGGCAGGCGACGATGCAGCCGTCGAGCTGGCCGATGGAGAGGGGCGCACTCATGTGCGGGCAGCGATCGTCGGTGGCCACGATGCCGTCGGGCGTGTGGGCCAGCAGGATGTCGAGATCGCCCCGGCTGACACGTCGCATGGCGCCCGGCGGAAGGTCGTCGACGCCGAGGACGGACTCGAACGGCGCATCGGTCGTGCCGAGCGCCTGGAGCCGTGCCGGGTGGGGTGCGGGCCGTGCGTCCACGCCCGGCATCGTACTCGCGTTGGGACGAACGACGGCCCCGGTGGGATCCACCGGGGCCGTCGAGTGCGAGGAGGAGCGGGGTTCAGTCGTTGGCGGCTCGACTGGCCGAGACGCCCTGGGGATTGGCGGGCACCGCTGCCGGGCCACCGGCCGGCGCGCCGGCGGTGACCGGGGCATTGGAGGTCCGGAGCGCCCGTTCCTCCATGAACACGGCCGCGATGGCGGCCAGGACCGCCGCGCCCACGCCGATCCAGAAGGTCTGGGCCACCGCGAGGCTGAACGCCTCGTGGATCCCCGTGACGATCTGGTTGATGAACGGCGCGATGGCGGCCTGCGCCTGGGCGGGGATGGCGGCCAGGATCGCGTCTCCGAGGTTCCCGACGCCGGTCAGCTTGTTGAAATCGAGCGAGCCGTTGGCCGTCGCCTGACCGAAGCCACCCACGACCTGGGCCGGGACGCCCGCTTTGGCCATCTGAGGGCCGATCTGCTCGAGGAACGACGATCCGAAGATCGTGCCCACGATCGCCAGGGCGACCGAGCCGCCGATCTGCCGGAAGAAGGTGAGGTTCGACGTGGCCACGCCGAGGACGCTGAATGGCACGGCGTTCTGGACGACGAGCGTGAAGACCGAGAAGGTCGGTCCGACGCCGAGGCCGGCCAGGAACATCCAGAACCAGACGACGGCCAGGTCGGTGGTGGCGGTGAGCTGGGTCATCAGCCCCGTTGCCACGGCCATCACGATGATCGCTCCGACGAGCAGCCACTTGTACTTGCCGGTCCGGGCCACGATGAGCCCGGAGACGATCGAGCTGAAGATCAGGCCGACCATCAGCGGCAGCGCCGCCAGCCCCGAGTTCGTCGGCGAGAAGCCATGCACGAACTGGAACCAGCGGGGCAGGAAGATGATCGCCCCGAAGAACGCGAAGCTCGCGAAGAAGGTCGAGATCATCGAGCTCGTGTAGGTCCGGTTCCGGAACAGACCGAGCGGGATGATCGGCTCCTTGGCGCGCGCCTCGGCGATGATGAACAGGACGATCCCGACGATGCCGGCGAGGATGAACCCGCCGACCGTCGTGTCGGTCCAGGCGCCGAATTGCTTGTTGGTCAGGCCGACCAATAGGAACGAGATGGCGACCGTGAAGATCGCACCCCCGAGGATGTCGAAGTTCCTCGTCGCCCGCGCGGTCTTGACGTTCGGCAGGAGACGCTGGATGACGATGAGCGAGACGATCCCGATCGGGATGTTGACGTAGAAGATCCAGTGCCAGCTGATCTGCTCGGTGAGGAACCCGCCGACCAGCGGGCCGACGATGAACGCGATCCCGAAGACGGCTCCGAAGAGACCCTGGTACTTGCCGCGTTCCTTGGGGGTGAAGAGGTCACCGATGACGGCCAGCGCGACCGGGAAGAGCGAACCGGCGCCGATCCCCTGGAGACCGCGGAAGGCGATCAGCATCCCCATGCTCTGACTGAGCCCGGAGAGCGCCGAGCCGATCAGGAAGATGACGATGCCGATCATGAAGATCGGCTTGCGGCCGTAGATGTCGGAGAGCTTGCCCCAGAACGGGACGCTGATCGTGCTGGTGAGCAGGTAGATCGTGATGGCCCAGACGTACAGGACGTTGCCCTGGAGGGCGGTCGCGATGGTGGGCAGCGCCGGCCCGACGATCGTCTGATCGAGCGCGCCCAGGAACAGCCCGAGCATGACCGCGAAGAGGATCTCCATCTTCTCGCGATGGCTCAGCGCCAGCGCGGGATCCTCCTCGATCGAAGGTGTGTAGCCGCCGCTCTCGGCGGGGAATGCTTCCATGAGTCTCAGTCCCTCCCTTGGGATATGTGGGCGTGGTGGTGGGCCTCGGAACCGGGGTCGGTCAGGGTCGCGACGAACGCGTTGCGCAGGTCGGCCATCGCCGCGGCGACGCCCGCGAGCTGCGCTGGGTCGAGCCTGTCGAGGACTCGACGGAGGATCTGCTCGCGGCCGACCTCGACTTCGTCGAGCACCTGCCGTCCGGCCGGGGTCAGCTGGACGAGGACGACCCGTCGATCGGTCGAGACGCGCGTTCGCTCGACGAACCCTCGTTCCTCGACCCGGTCGATGAGCCCGGTCGCGTTCGAGAGCGAGACATCGAGCATCTCGGCCAGGCGGCTCATCGCCATCTCGCCGTGACTGTGGACCAGATTCAGGACGTGTAGCTGGGCCATGCTGATGCCGTGGCGCAGGAGACGCTCACTGCCGATGCATTTCAATTCGCCCATCGACGCCCGAAAATCGGCGATGATCGTGGCCTTCGCCGCGTCGTCAGCGCCGATGACCGGCGTCATGGCGACCATGCTTCGTGTCATGTGAACTATCATAGCGCAACAAACAATCATGTCAATATGGACCATCCACACGGACAGGAGCACCGATGCGTTTCGCCCTGATGCTCGAGTCACAGCAAGGGCTCAGTTACGGCGACCATGTGGCGATCGCCAAGCGCGCCGAGGCCAACGGCTTCGAAACGCTGTTCCGGTCTGACCACTACACGAGCTTTCCCGGCCCCAGAGGGCAAGCGACGACCGACGCGTGGACGGTCGTGGCCGGATTGGCGCGCGACACCGACCGGATCGGCCTCGGCGTCCTCGTCTCGCCGGTCACCTTCCGCCACCCGGGCAACTTCGCCAAGGTCGTCACCACGGTCGACGAGATGAGTGGCGGACGGATCGAGGTCGGTGTCGGGGCCGGCTGGAACGACCTCGAACATCGCCAGCTCGGGCTGCCGTTCCCGCCCATCCGCGAGCGCGCCGACCTGATGGAGGATGAGCTCGCGATCCTGCATGGACTGTGGGGCGAGCCCGACGGCTGGTCGTTCAGCGGCCATCAGCTCACGATCGAGGACGCCGCCTTCCACCCCAAGCCCGTGGATGTGCCGGGTCGGCCACGCACTCCGATCGGGGGTGCGCGCCCACGCCTGCTGGTCGGCGGGAGCGGTTCACCACGGTCCTACCGGCTCGCCGCCCGCTTTGCCGACGAGTTCAACGTGAGCTCGGCCAGACCGGAGGCGGCACGCGAGACCTTTGCCGCGGTCGATGCGGCCTGTGTCGCGATCGGGCGCGACCCGGCGGCGGTCGCCCATTCGGTGATGGCCGGGGTGCTCATCGGTCGTGACGAGGCCGAGATGACGGCGCGCCAGGGAGCGATGCTCCGGGCGCTCGGGTCCGAGGATGAAGGCGAAGCGTGGCTCGAGGATCGGCTCGAGCGCTGGGTCACCGGGACGCCCGACCAGGCCCGCGAGATGGTGGCTCGGTTCGCTGCGGCGGGCGCCGAACGGATCATGCTCCAGGACATGCTTCCCTGGGACCTCGACATGATCGACGTGATGGGCGAGGTCCTCGTCGGGAGGGTCTAGCTCAGCCCGCCGCGTCGGCTGCTGCGAGGTAGACCGGGTCGTCTCGCCGGATGATGTCCGGGTTGGTACCGCGCGCCCGGGCGAGCCGTTCGGTGAACAGCTGGAGCGGGGTCGCCGAGCCGACCAACCCGGCGACGGGTGCCGGCAGCGAGGGAGCCTCGGCGACGATCAGGCGGCCGGCCGGCGTGAGCGACCCATCCAGCTCCGCCGCCGTCTCGGCCGAGACGATCGCCCCGGCGCGCAGCCCGATGACCCGCGCCGCAGCCAGCGCCTGCCGAGCCCGAGCCGTCCGCTCCGGGCGGCGGGCTGGGTCGGTCAGGATCAGCACCAGACCGGTCGAGGGGCTCGTGGCTGGGAGATGGCCGTGCAGGAACGTCTCGAGGTCCCGGAATGCCGACGGCAGCCAGGATGCCTCTTCGACCTTGAGCACGAGCTCTCGGCCCGCCGGCCGATCGGAGCCGGAGGCGATCACGAGGAGATCGGCAGCGTCGGCGAAGGCGCCGGCCATCGTCTGGGCGCCCTGTTCGTCACGCG
>DASYJV010000419.1:0-2261 GCA_035996105.1 Candidatus Limnocylindrales bacterium
GACCTGCTCGCCGCCTACAACCTGCTGCTCGCCAACCCGCCCCCGACACCGTCGCCGACCGCTGCGCCCACGGCCACGCCGACCGCAACTGCCACGCCGACCGCAGCGCCCACACCGACCGCAGCGCCCACACCGACGCCCACGCCCCCGCCCACACCGACCCCGACTCCGTCACCCACGCCAACCCCGGACACCGCCGGGCCCCTCAGCGGCATCCCGGTCGTGGCCCCGAACCCAGCGAACGGGTCGTCCCCCGTCGCGCTCGGCGTGACGATCGATGACACCGCCATGGGCGGATCGCCGGTCGGCGCCGCTGAATGGTTCGCGGATTCGGCCGGGGCGCCCGGCACGGGGCATCCGCTCAACGGCAGCTACGGGTCCAGCAAGGTGACCGTCTCCGGGCTCATCTCGCCCGCCGATCTCAGGGCCCTGGGCGATGGCCAGCACACCATCCTCGTCCACGGCCGGGACGGCGCCGGCAACTGGGGTCCGGCCTCGAGCTCGCCGCTGCTCCTGGTCCTCATGCCGCCCGATGGGATCTTTGCCGATGGGTTCGAGACCGGGTCGACGAGCCGATGGAGCGTCCAGACCGGCGCCCAGCGCCTTTCCGTCACCTCGACCGCCGCGATGGCCGGGCGGTTCGGCCTGAGCGTCTCGATCGCCAGGGGCGTGCGCGCCTTCGTGACCGACCGGACCCCGGCGGCCGCGAGCTCCTACAACGCCCGGTTCGGTATCGATGCCGCCGGGTTGTCCACGGCGAGCCACCCCGTCGACATCTTCGTTGGCATCGACGCCCGCAACAGTCCGATCTTCACGCTCCAGTACCGGCGCGCTGCCGGACATCCCGCACAGGTCCGGCTCGGCGCCTTGCGCTGGGGCGCCTTCGCCTGGACGAGCTGGGCGACGCTCCCTGCTGGCCGGCATACGATCGAGGTCGCCTGGCGGGCCTCGAGGTTCGCGACCCTTCGTTTCTGGATCGATGGCGTCGCCAAGCCCGGGAGGACGCGCCTCGACACGCACGGCTATCGACTCGAGGCCGTCCGTCTCGGTCCTTCGGCCGGGCTGAGCAACTCGATGGCAGGGACGCTCCGGTTCGACCGGTTCGTCTCGAGCCGCGGCCAGACGACGATCGGCCGATGAAGATGCGCATGGTTCCGCGCGCGCGACGCCTCCTGAGCGTGGTCATCGGGCTTCAGCTGCTCATCGGTGGCACGGCGCTCGGCGTGTTCGGCACCCCGGACAACGTTTCGGCACGCGAGGCGAGCCACCTCAAGGTCGTCATCATCGTCGGCCCGGTCTCGAGTCTCACCGACGACTACAAGGCCCTGGCCCAGCAGGCCGCCATCGCCGCCCGGGCCCGTACGGACAATGTCGTCACGCTCTATTCGCCGAATGCGACCTGGCCGGCCGTGCGAAGCGCACTCGATGGCGCCTCGGTGGTGGTCTACCTCGGTCATGGGAACGGCTTTCCGAGCCCATACGGCAACACCTTGAACGGGGCCAGCCAGGACGGCCTCGGGTTGAACCCCGTTGCCGGCGTCGACGATGACGCCCACCAGTACTTCGGCGAGAGCGTCCTCGCCCGCGACGTCAAGCTGGCGAAGGGCGCCGTCGTCATCCTCGGCCACCTCTGCTACGCCAGCGGGAACCCCGAGCCAGGTGGCCCGGATCCGACCCTCGCCGTCGCCGAGCAGCGCGTGGACAACTACGCCCGCGGCTGGATCGCGGCCGGCGCCACCGCGGTGATCGCCGAGGGGCATGGCGAACCGTCCTACTACGTCAGCGGGCTGCTCAAGGGCCGCGGCACGATCGAACAGATGTGGCGCAACGCCCCGACCTTCCATGACCACGTCATCGCCTCGAGCAGTGGGCGGACGCCCGGCGCGACGCTCCTGCTCGACCCGGACCGCACGAACCGCGGCTACTTCCGGTCCCTCGTGGTGGGCGCCGGGACCAAGATCTCGCAGACCCTGTCGGGCGGTTCGAAGTCGGGCGGATCACGCGGCACCACGGGGACGCCGGTCATCGTGGTCCCGACCGGACCGCTGTCACCGGCCCAGCAGGGCGCGACGTTCGGTGCCCCGGTGTTCCATGGTCGGACGGTCGCGGGGACCGTCGCGGCCCTGACGGTCGCGGTCGACGCCAGGACGCTTGGCATCCTGTCCCGCACCGTGTCGCTCGGGACCCGCTGGGATCCGCTCGATCGAGTGGCCCCGGCCCAGCCGCGACCGGTTCAATCGAGCCCATCGGCCTCTCCGGCG
>DASYJV010000420.1:0-3070 GCA_035996105.1 Candidatus Limnocylindrales bacterium
CCTGTGCCTCCCCACCACAGCCCCACCGACCACGACCCCGAGCGTGAGTGGGCGAACGGGACGATCTATAGGTGCACGACCTGCGACGAGGAGATCCTCGTGACCCCCACCGAGGATCCAGGCGGGGTCCGAGGACGCGGCTGATCCCGAGGACCAGGCTGACCCTCGATGGGCAGGCCTAGCCGCAGAAGCCGCGGACGACGTCGTACAGCACGGGCAACCCCCAGCGCAGGGCCTCGACCGAGACTCGCTCGTCGACGCCGTGGAACCGCTCGAGAAAGCGCTCGTCAGGGTCGAGCCTGAGCGGCGAGAAGCCGTAGGTCGGCACGCCCAGGAGGGCGGTGTGCTTGGCGTCGGTCGCGAAGGGCGCCATGACCGGGAGGGGGATCCCCTCGGGGTCGTGCTCGCGGATGGTCGAGACGAGCAGGTCGAAGAGGGGGCCCTCGGCGGGTGACTCGACGGGCTCCCCGTAGGCCAGCAGCTCGATCTGGCAGGCACCGGAGAGCTCGGGGCCGAGTCGCGCGAGGAGCTCGGCGCGCATCCCCGGCTCCGTGGCCCCGGGCAGCGGCCGGCAATCGACCTCGACCACGGCGTCACCCGGGATGACGTTGTATTTGACCCCGGCGTGGACGACGTCCGGACTGACCGTGTCCCGCAGCAGGGCCCGCAGCGCCCGGGCGTACATCGGGTCGCACGCGATGGCGAGCGCAGCCTCGGACAGGCCGGGGTCGTCGGCGGACAGCCCGCGCAGGACCGCAGCGGCCTCGGCGGGCAGCTCCGCGGCAGCGAGGCCGAGGAAGCGCCGCATGACCGGCGTCATCCGCATCGGGCCGTCGACCGCGAGCCGGCTGATCACGGCCGCCGCAAGGACCGCGGCGTTGTCCTCGCGGGGCATCGAGCCGTGACCCCACGTCCCGCGCACGGCGATCCGGTAGGCGGCGTAGCCCTTCTCGGCGACCTGGATCGGGTAGAAGCGCCGACCGGCGATCGTCGCCGACACGCCGCCGCACTCGTTGAGTGCGCCCGCCGCCTTGAGCCAGTCCGGCCGGTGCTCGGCGATCCACCCCGCGCCCGCGATGCCGCCCGCCTCCTCATCCGCGGTCGAGGTGAACAGCACGTCGCGCCGAAGTCCAGGGATCGGGTCTCGGGCGGGATCGAGACCGGCCGCGCGCGCCTCGGCCGCGAGCAATCGGACGACGCCGAGCTCCATGGCCACCATCGCCTTCATGTCGACCGCGCCGCGCCCGACGACGTAGCCGTCGACGAGGTCCGCCGCGAACGGATCGTGGCTCCATCGATCGGCCGGCGCCGGGACGACGTCGAGGTGCGAGAGCAGCAGGAGCGGATCGCCGCCCGTGCCGTCGCCGCGCAGCCGAGCGTGGACGGAGCCACGACCGGCGACCGGCTCGATGACCTCCGGTGCGAGCCCGGCCGCCGTGAGCATGGCCGCGACCCGGCGTGCCGCCACGAGCTCGCCGTCGGGCGCATCGGGTGGCGGCGGATTGACCGACCTGATGCGGATGAGCTCGCGCAGCGTCTCGACCACCTCGTCGGTGGCGGCGGCCCAGGCGGCGGCATCGAGACCCTGCGAGGGCGCCAGGGCGTTGACCGTCACAGGCTCCCGCCGGTGGCCACCACGATCGCCATCCCGATCACGAAGCCACCGAACATCAGGCCGAGGACCATCCCCAGCAGGAGCTTGCCGTAGCGGCGTTGCTCGCGCAGGCCATGGTCCGGGTCCGGGTCATCGCCGCCGGCGATGTACGGCGCCTCGAGACCCTTGGCGCGGGCGATCCGGGCTCGGGGCGAATCGTATCGCTCGGGGTCCGCCGGCGGCCCATCGGTTCGCCCGTCGATGTGGTCGGTCACCGGGTCATGATGCCCGCCGACACCGGACCGCGCAGGATCAGGGTATCGGGGAGCGCCTGATAGCCGAGCCGCCGGTTGATCGCGCGCATCGCCAGGTTGGCCTCGTCGTTGTCGGCTTCGAGCGCCTCGAGGCCTGCCCCCACGGCCCAGTCGACCATCGCTCGTTTGAGGGCGCCGGCGATCCCGCGACCGCGTGCGGCGGTTCGGACGGCGGTCATGTCGTGGTAGGCGACCGTCGGTCGAGAGGGTGCCAGGATGGCGCTGGCGTAGCCCAGGACCTCGCCGGCCTCGTCGAGGGCGATGAAGATCGCCTCCGAGGGCATCCCGGGCCGGTCGATGTCACGGGCGCGGAACTCCTCGAGGTCGCCGGCCGCCATCGGCTCGTCGCCCGGGATGTCCGGCAGCGTCTCGATCGCGATCGCGTGGAGCTCCGGGACGAGGTCGGGGCGGTCCGCGAGGGTCACGAGCCGGACGCCGGGCGGTGGCGCGACGGGCGAGGGGACGAGGTCGCGCACGTCGAGCCGGACCGACTTCGACCGCTCGAGCTCGGTGAAGCCGCGGTGGAGCAGGAAGTCGAGTCCCTCGGGCCGGGCCTCGGAGGCCGGCACGTGGAGCGTCGTCTTGCCGGCGGCGCGGGCGGTCTCGCGGACGGAGGCGAGGAGCTCGGCCCCGATGCCCTGCCGTCGCGCCTCGGGGAGGACGGCGATCTCGGCCCACAGCCCGTCGTACTCGGGTGGGTGGACGTAGATCCGGCCGACGCTGGCGGTGCCGACCGGGCGGCCGTCGGGGGTCTCCGCGGGGTAGCGCTCACCACCCGGATAGGTGTGATCCGCCCAGCGCATCTCGACCGAGCTCGTGCCGCGCTCCGGCGTCACGGTGTCGACGATCGATGTGATCGCCGACAGGTCGGGATCGGAGGCGTTCGCGAGGCGGACCCGGACCGCGGACAGCGGGATCATCGGTTCGGCGCGATCATCGCCTGGCAAGGCTCGCCGTCATCCGCGGACCCGTCGTCACCGCCCCCAGCGACGCCGATCCGACGAGGGCCGCGTACTTGGCCATCACGCCGGTCCGGTAAGGCGCCGGCGGCGCCGTCCAGCGTTCGAACCGACGGGCGACCTCGTCGGCAGGAACGTCCAGATCGAGCGCCTTGCGGTCGACATCGATGACGATCTCGTCGCCCTCCTCGATGATCGCGATC
>DASYJV010000421.1:0-1874 GCA_035996105.1 Candidatus Limnocylindrales bacterium
CAGCCTGGCCCCGACCGTCAACCTGCTGGCCGGGACGACCCTCGTCGCGGTCAGCCCGCCCAAGGTGATCGTCACCATCTCCGCGACGCCGGGATCGCCGGCACCCGGAAGCCCCGCGCCGTCAGCCAGCGGCGGCTGACCGCTTGCCCCGGCTGTTCGGCACTGACGGGATCCGCGGCGTCGCCAACGTCGACCTCAAGCCGACGATGGCGTACGCCCTCGGCCGCGCGGTCGCCCAGCGTCTCGTCGGGCCGGGCGGCGCGATCGTGGTGGGCCAGGACACTCGGCGCTCCGGCGACATGTTCGTGGCCGCGATCGCCTCCGGCGGGACGAGCCTGGGCGTCGACGTCCACGTCGTCGGGGTGGTCCCGACACCCGCCCTTGCCTTCATCGCCGGGAGCGGCCCGTTCGCGGCGGGGATCATGGTCTCCGCCTCGCACAACCCTGCCGCCGATAACGGCCTCAAGGTGCTCGACGGGGATGGCCTCAAGCTCGACGACTCGATCGAGGATGAGCTCGAACAGCTCGTCTGGCGGACGGAGGAGCTGCGCGGGGTCCCGAACGGCGAGCTGGGACGGATGTTCGACGCCCGCGACCGGCTCGGTGACTACCGGGCCCACCGGCTGGGGCTGGCCTCGTCGATCGATGCGAGCGGGCTGCACCTGCTGCTTGACGCGGCCAATGGTTCGGGCTCTGCGGTCGGAGCCGCGATCCTCGAGGCGACCGGTGCCCGGGTCGAGGTCATCCACGCGGACCCCGACGGGATCAACATCAACGTCGACTCCGGGGCGACGGCGCCGCAGTCGCTGGCCGAGGCCGTGGTCGCCACCGGCGCCGACGTCGGCTTCGCGCTCGACGGCGACGCGGACCGGCTCATCGCGGTCGACGCCAGCGGCGCCGTCGTTGATGGCGACCAGGTACTCGGCATCCTGGCGCTCGACCGACTCCGCCGGGGCGAGCTGCCCGGAGGCGGGCTCGTCGTCTCGGTCCTCTCGAACGGCGGTCTCCAGTCGGCCGTCGAAGCGGCGGGCGGCCAGGTCGTCCGGACCCCGGTCGGCGACAAGTACATCCTCGAGGGGATGCAGGTCTCCGGGGCGGTCCTTGGCGGCGAGAAGAGCGGCCATGTCATCGTCCTCGAGCACACCACCTCAGGCGACGGGATCGTGACCGCGCTGGAGGTCCTCAGGGTGATGACCGGTCGCCCGGCGAGCCTGGCCGAGCTGGCCGCGGAGATCCCGATGCTGCCGCAACAGCAGCGCGCCGTGAAGGCGCGCCACAAGGATCAATGGGAGGGCGACCTGACCCTCCAGCGGGCGATCGCCAGCGCGACGGCGCGCCTGGGCGCCTCGGGTCGGATCCTCGTCCGGCCGTCCGGGACGGAGCCGGCGCTGCGGGTGATGGTCGAAGGGCCGGACGAGCTTCTGGTCGGCGAGCTGGCCGACGCGCTCGCGGCACTCGCCGGGGAGCGTCTAAACTAGCCGCGGTGCCCACCCAGCAGCGTCACCGCGACCCGCCGCCCACGTCGGCGGGCACCGATCGAAAGGCATGACCCCATGTGCGGCATCGTCGGCTACACCGGCCCGCGGGAGGCAGGCCCGATCCTCATCGAAGGGCTCAAGCGACTCGAATACCGCGGCTACGATTCGGCCGGGATCGCCCTCGTGGACGATGCCGGTGACATGTTCGTCGAGAAGCGCGCCGGCAAGCTGATCAACCTCCAGGCGGCGATCGCCGACCGAACGCCACACGCGGCGATCGGTCTCGCCCACACCCGCTGGGCGACCCATGGCCGCCCGAACGACCTCAATGCCCATCCCCACCGCGACTGCACCGGGGCGATCACGGTCATCCACAACGGGATCATCGAGAATTTC
>DASYJV010000422.1:0-4084 GCA_035996105.1 Candidatus Limnocylindrales bacterium
TCATCCGGGGCACGGCGCTGTCGTCCGCGATCAGAACCTTCACTGGGAACCTCGTGGGGGTCACCAGCCAGATCTGCAGGTGGCGACTCGACCGCATTGCACCACCCCGTATGGGTGGTCACCATCACCCCGAGGTACGGGGTCGAGTTCAGCGGTCGAGCGTCGCCTTCACGCTCAGCGCGACATTCCCGGCCAGCGCGACACTGATCGGGCAGCCGTCCTTGGTGGATTCGGCGGCGGCCACGAAATCGGCCTCCGACATCCCTGGCACGCTGCCCCGCACGGTCAGCGCGCTCGACACCACCCGCCAGCCGGCCTCCAGCTTGTCGAAGGTCACCTCGGCCGCGACGTCCAGTCGCTCGGGCGGCGTCCCGGCCCGGCCGAGGGCGCCCGAAAGGGCCATCGCAAAGCACGCAGCGTGCGCGGCGGCGACGAGTTCCTCCGGGCTGGTCCTGCCTTCCGGCGACTCTGTCCGCGCGGCCCATGAGACCGGCAATGCCGAGAATGCGCCCGAGGAGACGGCCGAGACCGCTCCGGAACCGTTGGCGAGGGCGCCGGACCAGGTGGCTTCGGCGCGTCGGATGGCGGCCATCGTCTTCTCCTTGCTCAGGTGTGTCGAGGGTCGAGCCCATCGTCCCACAGCAGGTCCACAGACGGCCCGTCCGGTCCATCCGAGAGCGGTGCGGTGCGGGTGGCTGGGGGCCGGTCCGGTTCCCCGTACCAACGCGCCGGGTCGATGTGACGGCCGAGCCATGACGCCGCGCATACCCGGCGGGCGACGATCCTCGCATGCCCACCCCGACCCGCCGCCTCCTTTCCGTCGTGTTCGCGAGCACGCTCCTGCTGCCGCTCTCGGCGACTGCCGCGTCAGCGGCCGATGCCCCCGAGATCGTCACCCAGGAGGTCCTGACCCAGTCGGCCTCCGATCTGGTGCTGCTCACGAACCGACAACGTGCCGGCCTCGGTCTGGTTCTCGTGCGCCCCGACGCGGACCTGATGGCGATCGCCCGTGACCGCGCCGAAGTCATGGCCGCGAACGACGTGATGAGCCACACCGAGCCGAGCGGGCAGAAGGTCTTCTCGCGGCTCACGGCCGCCGGCCTGACCTGGTTCGCCGCCGGCGAGATCATCGCCTGGAACAACTACCCGACCGAGCCGCTGTCGGTTGCGGAGTCGATCCGCGCCTGGATGGCCTCCCCGGCCCACCACGACATCATGGTCTCGACCGGATACAACTACGTCGGATACGGCGCGGCGGTCTCCGCAAGCGGCAAGCGCTACTACGCCGGCGTCTTCGCCAAGGAGCCAGACAAGACCGCGCCGTGGGCCCATTTCCGCTCGCTGGCCCGGCATTCGAGCGCCGGGCGCATCCGCGTGACGGTCCGCTGGACCGGTGGCGACCGTCGGCTCCAGGTCCTCACCTCCGGGCTTCGGTACTACCAGGCGAGCTGGCGGACGGTCGGTGGCCGCTGGCATCCGTGGGGCACCTCGACCAAGGCCAGGCGCTCCGCCACGTGGAGGCGTGGCACCGACAAGGAGGTCCGTATCCGGGCGCGTGACCGGGCGGGCAACTGGAGCCCGTGGCAGATCATCCGCGTCAACCTCTGATCCGGGTCCGCGTCAGCCGCTGATCAGGCCCCGCCTGCCCAGGCGTTCGCGGATCGCCCGCGCCAGCGTCTGATGCCGGGCGGTTCGCGGCAACACGATCCGACCAACCGCCGCGAAGCGCGCATGCGCCACCAGCGCATCGGTGAGCGCATCGACGAAACCAGGCGTCATCGGGTCGAAGCCGGTCTCCCACCACGCATCGAGGATCCGAAGGACGCCGGCGCGCCGGTCGATGCGTGGCTCGATCCGCCCGACGAGTCGGTCCCCATACAGGACCGGGAGCACGTAGTACCCCCAGCGTCGCTTCGGGGCGGGGACGTAGACCTCCCAGACGTAGTCGAAGTCGTACAGGCTGCGCAGAAGATCGCGGTCCCAGACGAACGGGTCGAGCGGCGCAAGGAGCGCGACGCCGTCCGCGCCATCCGGCGCTGGAGATCCGCTGGAGGCCTCCGCCGCGGCCTCGAGCATGTCGATCTCGCCACGCAGCACGAAGCGGTCGCCGCGGACCCCCTCGACGGCCACCGGCTGTAAGGCGGCCGTCTCGACGAGCTCGTCGAGGAGCTCGCCGCGGGTGGGCACGTCGGGCTGATCCGCCTTGCGCAACCCCGGCGCCGTGCCCAGCCACAGCTCGGCACTTCCCGAGCGACCGAGGAGCCCGTGCGCTCGGTACCGTGACAGGAGCTTGTGGAGGCGTTGCTCTCGTACGGGCAGCCGCGTCGCGAGCAGCTCGGCCGGGAAGAGCCGCTCGGCGAGGTCGTACACGCGCCGGTTGCCTTCGCGCCGGGTCAATCCCAGGATGCCGGCCTCGGCCAGCGCCTCCAGGATGGCGCGGACCTGGTTCGTCGGCCGCCAGTACCAGTCGATCGCGGCTCTAGGGGCGACGTCAGTGGAGGACAGCGGGCCGTCCCGCCGGATCCGATCGAGCAGCTCGGCAACGAGCGGGGCGTGCTCGTCGAACGCGGCAGCGTCGTGCTCCTCCCGGTTCAGGTCCCAGGTGATGCGGTACCAGGGGAGCTCGCCGGTCGGCACGATGGAAAGCCCCTTGTTGTAGGTCTCGTACAGCATCCGGGAGCCATACAGGAGCTCGTCGGTCCAGCCCCGCTGGTAGCCCTGGATCCGGGCGGCGAGGACCAGGTCGTGGTTGCGACCCGCGACCTCGAGCGGATCGAACTGGAGCGAGCCCAGCCGTTCGACGACGCGAAGGATCGAGGCGGGGTCGGGTGGGAGCGCGCGAGGCGGGGCGAGCAGATGTCGGGTGACGAGGAACCGGCGCGCGGTCGCTCGGTCGATCTCGATCCGTGCGGTCATCCGGGGATGGTACGAGACCGCCGTGACGATCCGGGCCCGCGCCACCACGTCCTCCGACCCGGACCGCGTTCGTAATGTCGGGAGACGATGTTGTAACGCCAGCGCCGCGCCGTTTCGAAGACCCCCGAGGGTATCCTTGCGGTCAACGCAGAGCACAAACGGAGGAGGAGTCAGATGCCTGAGCTCCCCGTCAAGGATGTCCGCCTGTCGGACCTCCACCTTCCCGAAGTCAAGCGCGACGACATCATGCGTGCGCTCTCCGAGGTACGGCGGCCCGATGTCGATCTCTCGAAGATCGAGCGACCGAAGATCGAGCTGCCGGACAGCGTCTCCAGGTTCGATTGGCCGAAGATCGACCTCTCGTCGGTGGATGTCGGCAAGGCCGTCGCCGGCGCAGCCGCAGCCGCGCACATCGGTCGTCGAGCCAGTCGGCCGCGATGGCCGCTGGCAGTCGGCGGTCTGATCGTCGCCGGTCTCGCGACCTGGGCGATCCTCACCAATGAGATGGTTCGCTCGCGTCTCGCGGTCGCGGCCAACAGCGTGCGCACACGCCTCGAGGCCATGCGCGCCGGCGATGACGAGCTGGAGGTCGATCGCGACCCGATCGCCTTCGACGCCGCCCAGACGCAACCGATCGAACCGGCCCCCTACGCCGACACGGCCAGCGTGGACGCCACGGGATATCCGGACGGCCTGGGCTCGAACAACGGCGATGGGATCCCGGCCTTCGAGGAGACCGCCGCTCGCGAATGACCCAGCGGATCGGTCAGGGAGCGACGCCCGTCTCCGTGACGTCCGGTCGGCGGATAGCGGGTGCCGATCCCGTGGCCTTGCCACGGCGGCGTGCGGCAAGGACGAAGTTCGCGGCCACGGCCAGGACGAGTCCGGTGATCACGAGGAGTGGCGCCGGGTCGAACGGATCCGGAACGGCCACGGCGGCCGGTTGCGTCGTCGTGGCCACCCGCGGGTAGCCGGGAAAGACCGTGGCGAGCGACTCATCGATCTGGAGTCCCTCGATCATGCCCACCAGGCGGAGCGTCCAGTCGCCCCCGCTGCCGGGGTCGAAGGGGTTCCCTTGCGCATCGGTCCCGACGTCGTAGAAGCCACGATCATTGAGTGGCGAGACCACGAGGTCGACCCGGCGGCCCCAGCCGATGGCCTGCGCCGT
>DASYJV010000423.1:0-2765 GCA_035996105.1 Candidatus Limnocylindrales bacterium
TTCGACGAGGAGCTGCCGCCGCGGATCGAGGACGAGCGGATCGGCAGTTCCTCGGAACAGGGTCATGGCGGCGATGGCCACCGCGGTCCCCGGCCGGCCGCCGCCGAGCGGGAGGAGGCGGAGCGATACCGGCTCGCCGTCGAGCGGGATCGAGTGGAGCCAGTACGTCGCATCGTCGTTCGGGGTCGGGACGAAGTCGGCAATCCCCACCTGGGCGCCGCCCCACGAGCCGGGCAGCATGGCCAGCAGGCCCGCCTGGCCGGCGGCGACGTATCTGCCCGGTGGCTGACGGTCGTGCGGCCCGCGCCAGTCGAGCGCCTGGTCGGCGCGATGGCCGATCGCGGCAAAGGGCGCGAAGCCCCAGCCGATGATCCCGTCGGCGATCTCGAACCGGCGCCGGATCTCGACCACGTGAGAGGGTCCCTCGGCGAAGCCGATCTCGTACCGGGCCAGCGGCTCCCCGGTCGGAAGGACCCACCCGACCGGGGTCCCCGACGGCCGGTCACCGGCGGCATCGCGCCAGCTGTCCGCGAAGTGGGCGACGACGAGGTGGCTCGCCGCCCCGAGACCCCGGAGATCGATCGACTGCTCGCCGTCGAGGAGGACCCAGCGCCGGCCGGTCGACCGCCGCCCCAGCTCGAAAGGCAGGCCGCGAAAGACGGCGGGCCCATCTGGAAGGCGCTCGAGGGCCTGTCGGTACAGCGGATGGAAGGCTGCGGCCAGGTCGTCATCGGTGGCATTCCATGCCGCCGAGAGATCGACCGGATGCGCCAGCGGTGTCGCGGGAGCGGTGCGCCCGGTGGCCATTGGCAGCGACCCTCCCGACCGGTGTTGACGTGGGACGAGGCTCGATGATACCTTCTTTGCAATCGGTTGCACAAGGAGGATCGATGGACACTGTCCGACTGACCGTGGGTCAGGCCATCGTCCGCTTCATGGCCCGCCAGTACGTCGAGCGCGATGGCCAGGAGCAGCGGTTCATCGCCGGCGTCTGGGGCATCTTCGGACACGGCAACGTCGCGGGCTTCGGCCAGGCGCTCGAAGAGCTCGGCGATGCGGAAGACATGCCGTACTTCCGGCCGCAGAACGAGCAGGCCCAGGTTCACCTGGCTGCCGCGTTTGCCCGTCACAACAACCGTCTCCGAACGTACGCATGCACGTCGTCGGTTGGACCCGGGTCGATGAACATGATCACCGGCGCAGCCGGCGCGACGGTCAACCGGATCCCCGTCCTGCTCCTCCCCAGCGACTATTTCGCCAACCGCGTCCCGGATCCGGTGCTCCAGCAGATCGAGCATCCGACCGAGCGCGATTCGAGCGCCAACGATGCCTTCCGGCCGGTCTCCCGGTTCTTCGATCGGATCACCCGCCCGGAGCAGCTGCTCGCGTCGCTTCCGGAGGCGTTCCGCATCCTGACCGACCCGGCCGACACCGGCGCGGTCACGATCTCGCTGCCGGAGGACGTCCAGTCCGAGGCGTTCGACTGGCCGGACCGATTCTTCGACCGTCGGGTCTGGCGTATCCGCCGACCGGTACCCGAAGCTGCCGAGGTTGCCGAAGCCGTCCGCCTGATCCGGGCAGCCGCCGCGCCCTTGATCGTCGTCGGCGGCGGCGCGATCTACTCGGACGCGACAGAGGAGCTGTCGACATTCGCGACGCAGTTCGGCATTCCGGTCGTCGAGACGCAGGCCGGCAAAGGCGCCCTCCGTTGGGACCACCCGATGAACGCCGGTCCGGCCGGGACGAATGGCGGCACCGCCGCGAACCGCCTCGCGCGTGACGCCGATGTCGTGATCGGCGTGGGGACGCGGATGGGCGACTTCGTCACCGCATCTCGGACGACGTTCCAGAACCCTGACGCGACCTTCATCGGGATCAACATCCGGCCGTCGGACGCGCACAAGCTGCGTGCGCTCCCGATCGTCGCCGACGCACGAGAAGCGATCCGTGCGCTCGACGCGGAGCTGGCCAGGGCCGGCTACGGCGGAACCACGCCGGCATATCGCGAGCGTGTCGCGGATCTCAAGCGGGAATGGGATGGCATCGTCACGAACCTGCGAGCCCGCGAGGACTCGCCGGGCGACCTCGGCCAGGGCGAGGTCATCGGGATCGTCAACGACGCCGTCGGCGGTCACGCGAGCGTCATCTGCGCCGCCGGCAGCCTGCCCGGAGACCTGCTGCGACTGTGGCGGCCCGACGATCCCAAGGCCTACCACGTGGAGTACGGGTTCTCGTGCATGGGCTACGAGATCGTGGCCGGGCTCGGGGTGCGGCTGGCGGACCCGGAACGCGAGGTCGTCGTCATGGTCGGCGACGGCTCGTACCTGATGATGAACTCGGAGATCGTCACGGCCGTCGCCGAGGGCCTGAAGCTCACGATCGTCGTCCTGGACAACCACGGCTTCCAGTGCATCCTCGCGCTCCAGCGGATGGTCGGCGTGCCCGACTTCGGGAACGAGCTCCGCTTTCGCGATCCTTCCCGCAACCGGTTGACGGGGCCGTACGTCCCGATCGACTTCCGGGCGCACGCCGAGTCAATGGGCGCGCTGGCCATCCAGGCGAACACCCGCGACGAGCTGCGGGAGGCCCTCGCGACGGCCCGCTCGGCCGATCGGATCACGGTGATCGTGGTCCCCACGGATCCCGAGAAGCGCATTGCCGGCTTCGAGTCATGGTGGGACGTGCCGGTCGCCGGTGCCAGCAACCAGGCCCCGGTGCGCGACGCGCGCCACGCCTACGACCTCAAGCGCCGCGAGCAGCGGACC